>CAKUHM010000032.1 GCA_934655835.1 uncultured Collinsella sp.
CGCTTGGTCACCGCGGCGACGGTTGCCGTCTTGACACCGTCAACGTGGCCGTACGCCGTCTCGGCGGCATCTTTGTCGGTAAAGCGCGCCGTCTTGTGCGCGATCTTAAAGCGATCGTCCTCGGCGGCGCCCTGCGCAGCGCCCATGCCGCGAATCTGCCAATAGTCCTCGGGCACAAACGCCATGCGCTCGCGCTCGCGCTCGACCACCAGGGCGAGCGTCGGCGTCTGCACGCGGCCGGCAGAGCGCACGTTGCCAAAGCCGCCAAACTTGGCGAGCGTCAGGTAACGCGTGAGCACCGCGCCCCAGATGAGGTCGATGTGTTGGCGGCTCTCGCCGGCGTCGGCCAGGTTCTGGTCGAGCGAGACGAGGTTGTCGAAGGCCTGCGTGATCTCGGCCTTGGTAAACGAAGAATACTGGGCGCGGGCAACCGGCAGGTCCGGCGCCACCTCGCGCACCTTGTTGAGGGCGTCCGAGCCGATCAACTCGCCCTCGCGGTCGAAGTCCGTGGCGATGATGACGCTGTCGGACTTTTTAGCGAGGTTCTTGAGCGAACGAATGAGCTCCTTCTCGGCCGGCAGCTTAATGACGGGCGCCCAGGTGAGATAAGGCAGGCTCTCGAGTTTCCAGCCCTTAATGGAAATGCCGTCGGCAAGGAACGGCTTGCGCTTGGTGTCGTAGGGCGGACGGGCCAGGCCATCGGGCATGTCGGCCGGCAGCATCTCGCCGTCCTCGGTCACCGAATACCAGCCCAGCTTTTTATCGAACAGCACGCTGTCGCAAAAATCGGGCGCCAGGATGTGACCGGCAAGGCCGATGGTCACGCACTCCTCGCCCTTCCACTCAAAACGGTAGATGGCGGTGTTGTACACCTTGTCCTTTTTGGGCTTGCCCGTGGACAGACGCTCGGCGATCTGACGCGCGGCGTCGTTTTTCTCGGCGATGATGAGCTTCAAAAGAGGCTCCTATCTCGTATCTCTGCGGCTACGCCCGCCCGTATGGCGGCCGACTTACGCCCTTGCTTGCTCGATCTGCCCGATGAGCCAATCGCACCAGGCATCCATGCCCTCGCCCTTGCGCGCGCTCACGGCAAACCGCGGCGCCTGCGGATTGAGGTCATCGAGTGTCTTAGTATACCTATCCATGTCAAAATCGAAAGCCGGAGCCACGTCGACCTTGTTGAGCAGCTGCGCGCCGGCGTGTTGGAAGATGCCCGGGTACTTGATGGGCTTGTCGTCGCCCTCGGGCACCGAGAGAATCATGATGGACAGGTTCTCGCCCAGGTCAAAGTCGACCGGGCAGACCAGGTTGCCCACGTTTTCGATAAAGATGACGTCGATGTTCTCCAGACCCACAGCCTGGTCGAAGGCGTCGACGGCCTCCATGATCATGTTGCCCTCGAGGTGGCACAGGCCGCCCGTGTTGATCTGGATGGCGGGCATGCCGGCTTCCTTCATGGTGATGGCGTCGACATCCGAGGCGATATCGCCCTCGATGACAGCACAGCGCAGGCCCGCCTTGTCGCGCAGGCGCTCGTTAGTGCCCAGAATCGTGGTGGTCTTGCCCGAGCCGGGGCTCGATAGCACGTTGATCACGTAGGTGTTTGTCTCTGTGAATCGCTGGCGTAGCTGATCTGCCAGGCGCTCATTGCGCGACAGAATCGGCGACGCGATATCAATCGTTTTCTCAGCCATACTCGGCGCTCCTTACTTTTGCCCCTTTATACCCCATCACCAGATGGCTAGCGGGCTAATCGTCGGGGGTTTCGATTTCGATACTTGCGATATCGAGCTCGCGGCCGTGCAGTAGGCGCACGTTGGCGCCGCCGCACTGTGGACAGCGACAATGGAAGCGGTCGTGGTCGAAAACCTCGCCGCAGTCCAGACACTCGCTTTGTGGATGGACCTCCTCCACGGCAAGCTCGCAGCCTCGCGTGAGCGGGTCCTCGTCGCGAAATGTCTCCCACGCAAAGTCGAGCGCCTCGCGCACGACCTCGGTCATATCCCCGATACGCAGCGTTACCAAAACGGCGCGCGAGGCCCCCGCCCCACGCGCCGCGCGAATCACTGTATCGAGTATGCCGTTGACAATGCCAACCTCGTGCATACCGATTTACTCCTCGTCGTCCTCGTCGTCCGAGAACAGGTCCAGACGGCTCACGAACAGGCCCTCCTTGCCCTCGCGCGCGGTAATGACCACGCGAGCGATGGCGAGCGAAATCTCGTAGAGCGAGAGCAGGGCGCCATACATGAGACCCAGCGTAACGGGCGAGCCGTCGGGCGTAATCACAGCCGAACCCACGAGCAGGCCTACGTACACGTAGCGCCAGGCGCTGCGGAAGGCCGCATAGGACACGATGTGGAAAACGGACAGGTAGAAGATGATGAGCGGCAGCTCAAACGCCACACCAAAGCCGATCATAAAGAGCAGCTCCATGTTGACGTAGTTCTCCAGATCGGGCAGCGCCGTAGCGACAGCCGAGGTCTCGCCGATGAGCCACTCAAAGCCCGCCGGGATGATGATGAAGTAGCAGAAGATGGCACCCAGGAAGAACAGCACCGTCGAGGCGAGCACCGTGGGCACAACCCACTTGCGCTCGTTGGGGCGCAGTGCCGGCAGGAAAAATGCCAGGATCTGCCAGATGATCATGGGCGTGCACATGACCACGGCCATCTTGATGGCAAGCGAGAAGCGCAGGCCAAAGCCGCCGAGCGTGGTGGTGATGTAAAACTTACCGTCCGGCACAAAGGAGCGGATGGGGTCTTCCAGGATGTCGAGAACCACGGGCGTGGCGAAATACAGCACGATAGCGGCGGCAAACACCGATACGACCACGATGGTCAGGCGGCGACGGAGCTCGCCCAGGTGATCGAAGAGCGGCATGCGCGCAGGTCCGATAGGCATTACTCATCGCCTCCCTTCGGGGCGTCGGCGGCAGCGGCGTCGTCCTCGGCCTCGAGCTCGCGAGCGAGCTGGTCGACGACGGCCTTGCGCTTGCGGGGACGACGGGCGTAGAGGTCAGCCGTCGTGGGCTCTGCCGGCTCGGGCTCGGACTCCGGCTCTGCAGCAGGCTCGGGCTCGACGACAGGCTCGGCGGCAGCGGCAGGCTCGGCGCTCTCGGCCTCGGACTCCTCAGCAGCACCCTCGCCCTCGGCGGCAGCCTCGCTCGCGGCCTTCTCGGCAGCAAGACGAGCGCGACGCTCGGCAAAGGTCTCCTTCTTGGCGGGCGCTGCCGTCTCGGCGGCATCCTCGTCCGCATCGGAATCGTCGTCGGTCGCAGCAGCCTTCTTGGGCTTGACCGGGGCCGACGCGGCCTCGCTCACCGGATCGATAATCTCGGACTGAACAACGGCCGTCATCTTTTCCTGCGTCTCGCGGAACTGACGGATGGCACGGCCGATCGTGCGGCCCATCTGCGGGAGCTTATCCGGGCCAAACAGCAAAAAGCCGAAGACCACGATGATCGCGAGCTCACCCTCTCCAATACCAAACACACATACCTCCAAGGCTCGATGTGAGTCGAGCCCGCACCGCGCCATTCGGCCGGAACTCGTCTATTCATTCGGTCAAGTATAGCGCCCGGACGCCAAAACGTCCGAGCGCATCACAAACATATGCCAAACGGCACGCCCTTTTGGGGGCAAAGATTATGCAGCGGTGATCGAAATCTCCTGGTCGACACCCAACAGCTGGACCACGCGCATCACCGGGGGCTGCACATTGGTGCAGCTAAAGCGCTTGCCGTGGTCGACCGCGTGGTGCGCGGCGCCCACGAGCACGCCAATGCCCGTCGAATCGATGTAGCTCACCTGGGCAAAATCGAGCTCAACGGCCTCAGTGGGCTGCTCGAGCGCCAGGTCGATGGCATTGCGCAGGCTATCGGCGTTAGAGATATCGATCTCACCGGTCACCTTAATGGTGTAGAGCTCTGGCGTGGGGTTGGTGGAAATACCCAAATCCATGTATACGCTCCTTTACGTATCGAAAGTGCGGATAGTACGGGAAGCCGCGCGTTAGGCGCGCTCGGCACGCGCAAGCTCGGCAGCGACAAGCTTAACGGCCAGCACCAGTACATCGAGCGCGGCCTCCAGGTCCTCGACCGTGGGATAGCTCGGCGCGATGCGGATGTTGGTGTCGCGCGGATCCTTGCCATAAGGCCAGGTGGCACCAGCCGGCGTGAGCTTGACACCCAGGTCGGCACAAAGCGCAGCGACCTTTTGGGCCGAGCCCTCGGGACCATCAAAGCTCACAAAGTAGCCGCCGCGGGGATGCGTCCAAGTGGCGCAACCCGTATCGCCCAAGCCCTCGGTGAGCTTGCGCTCGACGGCCTCAAAGCGCGGGCGCAAAAACTCGGCATGCTTTTTCATGTGTTCCTTGACCGCCTCGATGGTGGGGAGGAAGCGCACGTGACGCAGCTGGTTGAGCTTGTCGGCGCTGATGAGGCCGGCCTTCAGGCGCTTGGAGAACTCCGCGATAACCGCGGGGCTCGCACCGATAAAGCCGATGCCGGCGCCCGGGAAGGTGATCTTGGACGTCGAGGCAAAGGCCACCACGCGATCCTCGGTGCCCGCCGCGCGAGCGAGGTCAAAGATGTTTGCGAGCTCGTCGGTCTCGTCGTACAGGTCGTGCACGCAGTAGGCGTTGTCCCAGAAGATGCGAAAATCGGGCGCGGCCGTGGGCATCTCGACCAGGCGACGCACGGTGTCCTCGCTAAAGGTGATGCCCGTGGGGTTGGAATACTTGGGCACGCACCAGATGCCCTTGATAGAGTCGTCGGCAGCAACCAGGCGCTCGACCTCGTCCATGTCGGGACCGTTGTCGGTCATCGCGACGGGGACGTTCTCGATGCCCAGGTCGGCGGTGATACCAAAGTGGCGGTCGTAGCCGGGAACGGGGCACAGGAACTTGACCTTCTTGCCATCGTGGGCAGCCTCGTAGGCATCCCAGGGCTCGCTGCCGCACGAACCGCAGCGCCAGAACATGCCGGCGATATCGTGCTCGATCAAAAGGCTCGACGAACCCAGCACGAGCGTCTGCTCGGCGGGGCAGCCCAGGAACTCCCCTGCCAGCTTGCGTGCCGAGGGAATGCCCTCAAAGCAGCCGTAGTTGGAGCAGTCGACGTTGCCGTCGTGCAGATCGGCGTCGGCGTTGAGGATATCGAGCATGGGGCGCGAGATGTCCACCTGGGAGGGCGACGGCTTGCCGCGGGCCATGTCGAGCGCCAGGCCCTTGGCCTTGACCTCGGCGACCTCGGCTTTGAGCGCCTCGATGGCGGCATCGAGTTCGGTGGTTTCCATCTTCTGGTAGATCGTCTGCATGGGTGCGACCTTTCGCGAAGCGGTACGTTGCAGTTCGTCTAAGTATAGACCGCCACCGCCGCAACGTTATGAAGCCGTGATAGATTAAGTCCATCGCAATGAATTACGACATCGCCGCGTGCGTCCCACATGGCGGCGCGGTTCGCCCAAGGAGGCACTATGGAGTACGGCTCGTTTCAGGCCGAGGAATTCGGTGACCTGCAGCGCTTGGTCGACGGACTGTTTTACGACCGCCACGCCATCGACCGCCTGGATCTGATTGTGCAGGCCGAGATCTTGGACCTGGCGCCCGACCTCATGGAGATCGTCAACCTGTTGCCGCCCGGCTACTACGATCGCCAGTCACTTTGCAACCAGCTCAACTCGGCCTTGGCCGCCCACGGCTGGGGCGCCGTCTACGGAACGGTGGAATAGGCCTCGATGCCCGTCATCTAACCCATTTCCCGGCTCTGGCGAGGTCCGTTCTAGGTGCTGTGGTCAAAAAAGGGCAAATATGAGTACTGTTATCTTTTTAGTAACAGCGATTTTTGGTTAAAACCGACAAACTGGGGCCCGAAACTCCTTATTCACCGTCAACCGGCGCTTAATTGAAAGCCGATGACCGCTTATTAACGTACAGTATTTACAGATTTGTTCATTATTTTTCGCACGTAAAATGAAACGCCGTTTGTGACAGTACTCACAAACGGCGTTTTTTGACCACAGGGGTTTCCGGCGGATACCAAACACTGCTCTAAACCGCATTTGCACGCGCTCGAGTCGGTGCCAAACCTAGTTTTGCGCTCTTACTCGTCTTTGGGCGCGGGGTGCTTGCAGACCACGCTCATGTAGATCATGCCAAGCACGGCTGCGGTGACCGAACCGGCAAGAATGGCGGCCTTGGCTGCAAGAACCTCAAACTGGGCCGTCGGGAAGGCAAGGCCGCTGATGAGAATCGACATGGTAAAGCCGATACCGCCCAGAATGCCCACGCCGGCAATCATGTGCCAGTTGACATTGTGCGGCAGCTCGCAGGCCTTAAGCTTAACCAGGGCAAACGTCATACCAAAGATGCCGATCGGCTTGCCCAGCAGCATGCCAAAGTACACGCCGAGCGTCACCGGGTCGGTGAGCAGCGTGCTCATGTCCACGCCCACCAGGCGAACCTGTGCGTTCACGAACGCAAAGATCGGCAGGATCACAAAGTTGACCGGCGTGGAGATCAGACGCTCCATGCGGATGAGCGGCGGGGTCACGCGGTGCATGACGCGCTCGACCTTGGTGGTCGAGACGGTAAAGTCATGCTGGCCCAGGATGTGTGCCTCGTCATCGTAGCGGTCATCGAGCAGCGGCAGGCACTCGCCCAGCCAATCGGTGAGGCTATCGAGCTTGACGCCGCACTTGGCCGGGATGGTAAAGGCCAAGATGACGCCAGCAAGCGTGGCATGTACGCCGCTCTTGAACATGCAGAACCACAACAGCAGACCCAGTACCGAATACGGGGCAAGGCGGTAATGCTGCGTCTTGTTAAGCCACACGAGCGCGCAGGTCACAAGCGCGGCGGCGCCCAACCAAAACGGATTGGGGCTCTGACCGTAGAAGATGGCGATGGCGGCGATGGAGATGAGGTCGTCGGCGATGGCGAGCGTCGAGAAGAACACGCGCACGCCGTTGGGCACGCGATTGCCCAAAAGCGACAGCACGCCCAGCGCAAAGGCAATATCGGTTGCCATGGGGATGGCCCAACCGTTGCGGGCGCCGGCATGGTTAAAGATCAGGTAGATGCAGGCGGGAACGACGACGCCGCCCACGGCCGCCAACATGGGAAGCATGGCCTGACGCGGATTCTTGAGCTCGCCGACCGTCATCTCGTACTTAAGCTCAATGCCCACCAACAAAAAGAAAATCGCCATGAGGAAGTCGTTGACGAAAAGCTCAACGGTGAGACCAGCCGTAAGGTTGCCCAGGCCCACATACAGCGGGGTCTCCAAAAAGTGATGGATGGCCTCGTAGGCATCGGTGTTGGCGCAGATAACGGCGGCGATAGCGGCGAAGACCATGACGGCGGCGGAAATCGTGCCGTTCTCGGCGATGCGCTCCCAAATGTCGTGACGTTCAAAGCGCTTGCGTTCACGAACGTTGAACAGCTGCTCGGGTGCTGCCATGGGCGGCTCCTTTCACGGGATGGCTCCCGTCTTAAAAAAGCACGGCCCGCCCAAGTGGCGGCGCCGCGCTCTAACGTATTACGCTTGTATCTAGCCTACCCTGCACGACAAGCACGCAGGCGTGGCCGAAAAGCGGAACCACAGGTTGAACATTATTTGCTCAACGGCACGGGCACACCTGTCCGAGAGACGACGCGGCGCCGTGCATAAAAAACGACCGGAGCGCGGGGCGTCCGCGATCCGGTCGTGGCGTTCGGTCAACTAAACCTAGCAGGCGGCCATGATGGGGGCAGCGACCTGCTTTTTGCGGGAGAGGACGCCCGGCATCCAGACGCCGTCGTGCTCGTCGGCAATGCCCAGGCCCTTCTGAGCAGCCTCGGTCTCGCCCTCGAGCAGGACCTGCGAGCCCTCCTCCATGATGTCGGTGATGCACAGGACGATGCCGTCGGCACCCTTCTCGGCGGCGTAGGCGCGCATGGCCTCGCGGATCTCGTCGATCATGCCGAGCGCGCGGCTCTTGTCGACGGTCTCGTACTGGCCGATGAGCAGCTTCTTGCCGGCGGGCTCGAACATCTTGATGTCGTTGCCGACCATCTCGGCAGCGGTGAAGGAGCCGGACGGACGGGTGAGGAAGACCTCCATGCCAAACTTGACCGGGTCGACGCCCACCTGCTCGCCGAGCTTGGCGGCGACGGCGCGGTCGACATCGGTGGTGGTGGGGCTCTTGAGCATGAGCGTGTCGGTCATCATGGCCGAGAGCAGCAGCTTGGCCTGGACGTCGGAAAGCTCAACGCCGAGCACGCCGGCGAGCTTGGTGACGATGGTGCAGCTGGAGCCCCAGGGCAGGCAGATGTAATGCAGCGGGCCGGCGGTCTCGAAGTCGCCGATGCGGTGATGGTCGACAACGCCAAAGACCGTGGCGTCCTTAAGGCCGGCGACGGACTGGGCGGACTCGTTGTGGTCGGTGAGGACGACGAGCTGACCGGCCTCGACGGACTCGATCACGCGGGGCTCGGCAATGCCGGCGTCGGCGAGCAGCTTGGCAGACTCTGCCGGAAGCTGACCAAGGGCGCAGGCCTCGTAGGTGTTGCCGGCATACTCAACCTGGTTGAGCAGCTGGGACAGGACGACGGCGCTCATGATGGCGTCGTTATCGGGGTTCTGGTGACCAAAGACAAGAACGTTTGCCATGGATATCCTCCACTTGATATGTGTACTTGGACGTAGCTATGGTAGCACGCCGATGCCGAGCCTTCGCAGACGGAAGGGCCACGGCATATTTTGGGGCAGGCACGGGGGACAGGTTACATTGCACCAGCTATTTACCGGCGGCGCGCAGGGCTACGTAGGCGGCACCGATGATGCCGGCGTCGTTGCCGAGCGAAGCGACCTTAATGGGCGTCTCGCGCGAGGCGGAGAGCGCGTACTGCTTAAAGTGCTCGCGGACCTTGTCGAGGTAGACATCGGCCGAAGCGGAAGCACCGCCGCCGATCAGGAACATCTCGGGATCGACCACGTTGGCAATAAGCGCCAGGGCGCGGCCGAGATAGTCGGCCATGGTATCGGCAGCTGCCAGCGCGAGCTTGTCACCCTCGCGGCAGGCCTGGAACACGTCCTTGGAATCAGAAGGCCCGGTGAGCTCGATGGGCTCGACGCCCGCCTTCTTGCACTCGGCAAGGTAGTTACTCACCACGCCGGTGGCGCTGGAATACTGCTCCAGATGGCCATGGCCGCCACAGCCGCAGGTGCGCTCCTCAGCCGGGTTCAGGCACATGTGGCCAATCTCGCCGCCGGCGCCCACAACGCCCGATACCACGTCGCCGTTGACGATGACGCCGCCACCCACGCCGGTACCAATGGTGACCATCACCACGTTCTGTACGCCCTTGGCGGAACCGAGCCAAGCCTCACCCATGGCAGCGGCGTTGGCATCGTTCTCGTACTTCACGACCGCGTCGGGGCAGTGCTTCTGAATGGCGACTCTTAGCTCGGGCAGGTTAATAGCAATGTTGGCCTTGACCTTGGCATCGCCCGATGCCGGGATGGGACACGGAACGGCCAGACCAATGCCCGCCACAAAGGCGCGCGGAATCTGGGCCTTGGCGACCACCTGGTCGATAGCCTCGGTCACCGCGGCAAAGCCCGCGGCGTCAACGATGGGAGGCGTGGGCACGCTGGCCTTGGCCAGCAGGTTGCCGTCCTCGTCGAACAGGCCCTCCTTAACCGAAGTGCCGCCGACGTCAATGCCGATGTAGTACTGCTTAGGTTCCATGGGAGCCCGCCTTTCTCGTTTAAACATTGCCTGTATGGTACCGCTCCCAAGGCAAAAACCTGCCAAAAAGGGGCAGGTTTGTTTTGGCAGGTTTTATCTGTGAAAACGCAGGGCATGGAATTTGGTTCGTTGGGCGGTAAAACGGCTCAACCCCATCCTCGAGTCGATCAATTTGCTCAATACCACATTATTCGAATGCATATTCATTTAGAGCGCTCTAGTTTTTAAAGAGAAGCGTTTTTTAATTAAACCTTTCTCGAACTTTTCAAAAACGCAATAGGGATGCTTAGGTGTTGACTATACTTTCTTCTGTACTCAATCAAGCCGGAAAGGAGGTTCCATGATTCCCAAATACGAGGCGATAGCTGCAGATATCCGTCGAAGCATCGAGGACGGCTCCCTTAAGCCGGGCGACAAACTGCCCACCGTCGTAGAGTTTTGCGAGCTGTATAGCGTTTCCAAGATCACCGTCAAGCGCGCGATTGAGCAGATCACCGAGGAAGGCCTTATTACCAGCCGGCGCGGATCGGGCACCTACGTCAAGGACACGGCGGGGCTTCCCGGCCAGGTGTTTTTCCAAGGCAAGAACGACCGTGCCCAAGGCTTTTCGTACGAGCATCGCGGGGAGAAAGTGACCTCGGTGGTCTACGATTTCTCGATCGTCAATCCACCGGCAGAGGTTGCGATCCAGCTGGGAATGGCCGAAGACGACTTTGCCTATCACATCGTGCGCGTGCGCCAGGTCGATGAGAAGCCCATCGTCATCGAGTACACCTACATGCCTCTCGAGCTGATACCGGGCCTTAAAAAGAAGGACCTATACGGATCGGTCTATAGCTTTATCCGCGAGCAATGCGGGCTGAAGATTTCGAGCTTCCACCGCACCATCCGCGCCGTGGCGGCAACCGAGGAAGAAGCCGAGCGCTTGAACACCAAGCCCGGCTCTCCCCTGCTCGAGCTCAACCAGATTGGCTTTTTGGACAGCGGCGCCGCGTTTGAGTACTCAATCTCACGCAACGTCGGCGACCGTTTTGAGCTGCACAACGTGACGTTGGCTTAAGTTTGTAATCCGGCGGGCGCTTGCTTTGAGCCGTTTTCGGCGCCCGCACAACCTGATGGGGGTATGCACATGTCCGATTTGATTAAGCTCACGCCGATCTTCCACGAGAAGATCTGGGGCGGCCGCCAGCTGGAGACCGTGTTTGGCTACGACATTCCCGAGGGTCCCATCGGTGAGTGCTGGGCCATCTCGGCACACCCCAACGGCGACTGCCAGATCGCTGAGGGCCCGTACGTCGGTCACACGCTATCATGGCTGTGGGCCGAGCACCGCGAGCTCTTTGGCAACTGCGAGGGCAAGGAGTTCCCGCTGCTCATTAAGATTCTG
>CAKUHM010000033.1 GCA_934655835.1 uncultured Collinsella sp.
CTCTCTTCTTGGGGCATCGCCTTTCCTTCCATTCGTCACCTTCATTACTCCAACGACGAATTCTAGGCGGTGTCCCCTCCCTTTCAAGAAAGGGAAGAGACGGGGCATGCCCCGCCTCTTACACCACATCTCTGCGCGCTACCGGGGTACCTTTGCTTTGGCGGTTATTTGCCCGGCACCATGGTGAGCGAAATCTTCTTGCGGTCGCGATCGACCTTCTCGACCCACACCTTGACCGTGTCGCCGACACGCACCACGTCGCTCGGGTGCTTGACGAAGCGGTCGGCCAGCTTGGAGATGTGCACGAGGCCGTCTTGGTGCACGCCCACGTCGACGAAGGCGCCAAAGTCGACGACGTTGCGCACCGTGCCCTTGAGCTCCATGCCGGGTTCCAGGTCGTCGATGGAAAGCGCCGAGCGGCTAAAGACCACTTCGGGCGCATCGTCGCGCGGGTCGCGGCCGGGCTTCTTGAGCTCGTTGACAATATCGATGAGCGTCAGGGTGCCGCAGTCCAGGTCGCTTGCCAGCGCCGAGATGCTGCCCAGGCGACGCTCGATGTCGGGCACGCCGCCGCGGCTGAGCTCGCTGGCTTTAACGCCTGCGCGCTCCAGGACGGACGTGGCCACCTCGTAGCTTTCGGGGTGGACGCTTGTGGCGTCGAGCGGATTCTTGCCGCCGCTGATGCGCAGGAAGCCCGCGGCGTTGAGGTATGCCTTGGGTCCCAGCTTGGGAACCTTCTTGAGCTGGCGGCGATCGGTAAAGGCGCCGTTTTCCTCGCGGTAGGCCACGATGTTCTTGGCCACGCTCGGCGTGATGCCCGACACGTATCCCAGCAGGCTCGCGCTTGCGGTATTGACGTCGACGCCCACGCGGTTGACGACGTCTTCCACCACGTGGCCCAGGGTGCGCGAGAGTTCGGCCTGGTCAAGGTCGTGCTGGTATTGGCCCACGCCGATGGACTGGGGCGGAATCTTAACGAGTTCTGCCAGCGGGTCTTGCAGGCGGCGGCCCAGGCTCATGGCGCCGCGCACGGTGACGTCCAGGTCGGGGTACTCCTGGCTCGCGAGTTCGGAGGCCGAGTAGACCGACGCGCCGGCCTCGTTGACGATGGTGTAGCGCAAGGAGGGCGCCTGCTCGGCGATGAACTCCGAGACGACTTCCTCGGTCTCGCGGCTGGCGGTACCGTTGCCGATGACGATGGTGTTGACGCCGTCCTTCTTGACGAGGCGGGCGAGCTCGCGTTTGGTGCCGGCGACGTCGTGGCGCGGCTTGGTGGGGTAGACCACGCCGTGGTCGAGCAGCTTGCCGGTCTCGTCCATGACGGCGACCTTGCAGCCGGTGCGGTAGCCCGGGTCGAGCGCGAGCACGCGGGCGCCGCGCACGGGGCGCGCCGAGAGCAGGCCCTCAAGATTCTTGGCAAAGACGTTGATGGCCTCGGTCTGGGCGCGGACGGTGAGCTTGGCGCGGGCCTCGCGCTCCAGCGAGGGGGCCATCAGACGCTTGTAGCCGTCGGCGATGGCGGCGTCAAAGACCGGGGCGAAGACGCCCTGGCGACGGGGCCAGCGGTTGCCGAGACGAGCCGTCGCGGCGGCGCCGTCGACGTTCACGCGCACGCGGAGCTTGCCCTCGCGCTCGCCGCGGTCGATGGCCAGCACGCGGTGGTTGGGGATGCGGCGCAGCGGCTCGTCAAAGTTGTAGTAGGGCTCGTAGGGAGTCTTCTCGGCGGGGTCGGTGGCCTCGACGACGATATCGGCGGTGTTTTGCGTAAAGGCGCGTAGGTCGGCGACGTTTTCGGGGTCTTCGGCCACCGTTTCGGCCACGATGTCGGCCGCACCCGCGAGCGCTTTCTCGGGCGTGTCGAAGCCGGCGTCCTCGTTGACGTAGGCCGCGGCGGCATCGAGCGCGCTGCCCTTGGCGGATGCCTGCATGATGATCATGTTGGCGAGCGGCTCCAGGCCGGCCTCGCGGGCCTTCTGCGCGCGGGTCATGCGCTTTTTGCGGTAGGGCTTGTAGAGGTCCTCGACGCGCTGGAGCTGCGTTGCCTCGCGAATCTGCTGCTCGAGCTCGGGCGTGAGCTTGCCCTGGGCGTCGATGAGCAGGATGACATCGTCTTTACGCTGCTCAAGGTTGCGCAGGTAGGACAGGCGTTCGTCGAGCGCGCGCAGGGCGACGTCGTCCATGCCGCCCGTGGCTTCCTTGCGGTAGCGCGAGATAAAGGGGATGGTGTTGCCCTCATCGATGAGCTTGACAGCCGCCTCGACATTGGCGGCCTTAAGGTTGAGCTCGCGGGCGAGCTGGGCGATAAGATCCATGGAACTCCTTGCGTTTAAGGTGCGTTTGCGGCACAGAGCTACCAAGGATACCAAAAAGCCCCGCGGCAGGAGGCTGCTCGCGGGGCGAAGAAGAGGGGCTTATTTGTGGCGGGCCGAGGGGTTCGGCGTAGAGTTTGCCGCGGCCCGCCCGGGCTTTACAGCTCGACGAGGTTGCCGGTCTCGGCGGCCTCCTTGACGGCGTTGAGAAGCGTGAGCGTCTTGACGTTGTCGGCGGGGGTCACGACGGGCTCGACCTCGCGACGGACGACCTTCACAAAGTGCTTGAGCTGCATCTTGTGCGGCAGCGCCGGGTCCACGGCAGGGATCTCCATCTGCAGCGGCTTGTGCCAGTTGGAGGCGCCGTCATAGGAGAACTGGTGCAGGCGGGGCAGCGACAGGGCGCCCTTGGTGCCGCCGATAAAGTAGGCGTCGGCGTCGAAAGGACGGTACTGCGGATCCTCGCGAGCGGTGGCCTCCCAGTTCCAGGGGCTGGCGGTGGCGTCGGAGATGGTCATGCTCGCAAGCGCGCCATCGGCAAAACGGACGTTGACCACGGCGGAGTCCTCGGTCTCAAAACCGCGGGCGGCGCTGGACTGCATGCCCTGGACGGCAACGGGCTCGCCCAGCAGGTAGCGGAGCAGGTCGACGTCGTGCACCAGGTTGACCAGGATCGGGCCGGCACCCTTCTTGCGGCGCCACTCGACGTCGAAGTACTCGTCGTTCTTATAGATCATGTAGTGGAAGCTCGACACAGTAAGCTTGCCCAGCTCGCCGGACTCGATGATCTCCTTGGCCTTGTTGACGAAGGGGTTGTGGCGACGGTGCTGACCCACGAGCACGGGCACGCCGGCGGTCTCGGCCTCGGCGGCGAAGGCCTGGGCGTCCTCGAGGTCGTTGGAGATCGGCTTTTCGACCAGCGGCACGATATTGCGCTTGACGGCCTCGCGGGCAACGCCCAGGTGCAGGTCGTTGGGCGTGGCGATGATGACGGCCTCGGGCTTGACTTCGTCCATCATCTGGGCGGGATCGGTAAAGAACGGCACGCCGGCGGCCTCGGCCGTGGCGCGGGCGCCCTCAAAGGCGTCGGCGATGGCGACGAGCTCGGCCTCGGGCTCCTCGGTGACAAAGCGGATGTGGTTGCGGCCCATGGCGCCGGCGCCGATGACGGCAATGCGGACGGGGTTGAGCTCAGACATTTCGACTCCTTAATGCTGGTGGCGGTGGAATGCGGCAAGGGGGCGGCCCTTGCCGCATCAAGCAAAACTAGGCGGACTTCTTCTTGCTGTCGGAGACCATCATGTAGACGGTGAGCACGACGGCGATGGCGGCGATCACGATGGCGCCGTAGAAGGACTGCTGGTAGGCGGCGCTGCCGGCCTCGGCGTGATACAGCACGGCGGTGATGGGCTGGCTGATCCAGGTGGAAGCGGCGTAGCCCAGGAACATGATGCCGTAGTTGACGCCGATGTTGCTGGTGCCGAAGGCGCCACCGGTGAGCGGCGGGTAGATGACGAGCAGGGCGCCAAAGCTAAAGCCGAGCAGGGCGAGCGCCACGAAGAACATGCTCTGCGTAAAGCTCATCGACATGATGACGAGCGCGACAATGGTGACGATAAGGCTGATGAGCAGCGACTTGTAGGCACCGAGCTTGTCGATGATCTGGCCAAAGGACAGACGGCCGACCAGGTTGGCGCAGGTGTTGACGGAGACGACCACACCGCCGAGGGCGACGGCAGCGGCGCTCGTGGGGTCGGCGAAGAGCTGGATGGCGGCGATGGAGGCAACCTTGCCGACGAGCAGGGTGCCGGCGGTGGCGGCGAAGGCGAAGGTGATGATGAGGACCCAGAAGCGCGGGGTCTTGACCATCTCGCCCGGGGTGAGGTCGCCGAAGGTGCCGGCGTGGGCGCCGCCCTTGGGGGCCTCGAAGCCCTCGGGCAGCCAACCGGCCTCGGGGGCCTTCAGGAACAGGGCGGAGGCGGCGATCATCACAAAGAAGATGACGCCGAGCGCCTTCAACGCGCCGAAGATGCCAAGGCTCGGGATGAGCAGCGAGGCGAGCACCGGGGACAGCACAGCGGGGCCGGCGGTCGAAGCGGCCAGGGTGATGCCGGAGGCGAGGCCTTTCTTGTCGATGAACCACTTTTGGCCCGTGGTGAGTGCCGGGTTGTAGCCCAGGCCGTTGCCGACGGCGGCGACGAGCGAGAACCACAGGTAGAACTGCCACGGCTCGGTGACGGTGCCGGACATGAACCAGCCCACGCCGTAGCACACGGCGGCGGCGATCACGACGTTGCGGGGGCCGATCTTATCGGAGATGCGGCCGGCGAAGATGCCCGTCACGGCCATGATGGTCTGGAAGACCGGGAAAGCCCAGGTGAGGGCGCTGGACCACTCGGGGTAGACGGCGAGCAGGTTTTTGCTCACGACGGAATACAGCGCGATGGAGCTGATGAAGAACATGGTGACGCACGCGGCGGAAAGCACGACGGCGCGACCCTTGTTGGAGTTGGTGGAAGCCATTGGACTCTTTCTAATCGATGCGGGGAGGGGAGGGACTTGTCCCGCGCCCCTCTCTACTGGGTTGGTTTACTGGTCGGTCGGCTTGGCGACGCCGGACTCATCGGACCAGAGCTCGACACCCTTGTTCTTAAGGTAGTTGTCGGCGTATGCACGACGGCCGCCGGGCTTGGCGGTGAGGTCACCCATCATGTTGGAGAAGCCGCCGTCGACCTTGATGGCGTCGCCGGTGGTAAAGTCCGAGCGCTTGGACGCCAGGAACATGACGGCGTTGGCGATATCGCTGACCTCGCCGATGCGGCGCGTGGCGATCAGACGGCTGCGGCTCTTCTCGACCTCGGGGTCGGCGTAGAAGTTGGCCGACATGGGGGTCTTGACGAAGCAGGGCTCGACACAGTTGGAGCGAACGCCATACGGGCCCCACTCGGCGGCAAGCATCTTGGACATCATGTTGACGCCGGCCTTGGTGGAGCTGTACACGCCCGAGAACGTCTCGGGGGAGTGGCTGGCGACGGTGGAGATGTGCACCAGACGGCCCTGGCCGGCCTTGATCATTTCGCGACCAAAGCGCTGCGAGGTGATGAAATAGCCGGTGAGGTTGACGTTGAGCACCTGCTCCCAGTCGCTCAGCGGCAGGTCCTCCATAGCGGCGAAGCGCAGGATGCCGGCGGTGTTGACGAGGACGTCGACGCGGCCGAAGTTGGCGATGGTGGCGTCGACGGCGGCCTGAACCTCGGCCTCGTCGGTGGCGTTCATCTTGTAGCCCTCGGCGTGGATGCCAAACTCGGCGGCGAGGTCGGCGGCAGCGGCCTTGACCTTCTCCTCGTCCAGGTCGAGCATGACGACGTTGGCGCCATTGCGGGCGAACTCGCGGCAGATCTCGGCGCCCATACCGCCGAGCGCGCCGGTCACGGCGCAGACATCGCCCTCGAGCTTAAGCCAATTGCTCATAGGAACTTCCCTTCTTGTGCCTCCCGGTGGGCCGTTCCCATTTACCGACCCACGTGGTTTTCGCTGGTTATCGTATGCTTTGCGTTTGCGCAGGTGAATTGCATATTTGTTAGAATGGCGTTAACCGTAGGTTTACACTGTGTGCCGCAGTTTGCCTGTGCTGAGCGCGTGACCTGCGAAAACGACCCCCTGCGGCACCGTGTGGCCGTACGTGCGAAAACGGAGAGATGACGTGTACGATCGACGACTTGAGGCCATATCGGCCGCCGCGGAGCTGGGAAGTTTCTCGCGCGCCGCGGCAAAATTGCGCGTGTCGACGCCGGCGCTCGTCAAACAGGTATCGGGGTTCGAGGCCGAGTTCGGCATCACGCTGTTCGAGCGCTCACATTCGGGCGTTAAGGTGACGCCGGCGGGCGCTTTGCTGGTGGACGATGCGCGCTCGATCATGCGCCAGTCCGAGGATGCCCTGCGCCGTGCCCGACGCGCGGCGGGCGATGGCGGCGCGGTGCGCCTAGGCGTGTCGATGATGTGCCCGGGGCGTCAGACGCTTTCAATGTGGACGGGCGTGCACGAGCTGGAGCCATCGCTGCGTTTTGAGATCGTGCCGGTGAGTGACCTCTACGACGAGCGCGAGACCGTCATGCGCAGCTTGGGTCGCGAGGTCGATGTGGTGCAGTCGAGCTTTTCGACCCCGCGCTGGGGCGATGCGTGCCAAAAGCTCCTCATCGTCAACGTGCCGTTTTATATCGATGTGCCGCGCACGAGCCCGCTTGCGCGCAAGAGCCGCATCACGGTTGCCGACTTGGAAGGCATGCGTCTGCGCGTGCTGCGTCACGGCAACGACGCCATGGACAGTCTGCGCATCGACCTTTTGGCCGACGGCGGCGTGGACGTTATCGACGTCGATAGCTTCGACTTCGCGCTCTTTAACGAGGCCGAGGAAAAGGGCGACGCGGTGCTTACCTGCGGCGCGTGGTCGGGCGTGCACCCTGCCTTTGTGGGCGTGCCGTTCCTATGCGGCCGCGAGGTACCGGTCTACCTGCACTACCCACTCGAGCCCACCCTACAAGTACAAAAATTCGTCAACGCCATGGCCCAACTCCTCAAGTAGCTCATTTGGGACGGGGCTTTTTGACTACTTTTGCCGCCCTTACAAAACGAGGCCCTGGCCAAACGGCCAGGGCCTCACATACTTTTATTCCGTTCTAAATGATGGGCTGATCGCACGCAGGAGGGCGCCCCCGGGGCGCCCTCCGTCAGTAGTCGGTCCTACTCCAGCTCGAACGCTCCGGTATAGAGTTGATAGTAGTAGCCGCGCTTGGCGATCAGCTCGTCGTGGTTGCCGCGCTCGATGATGCGGCCGTGATCCAGGCAGATGATTGCATCGGAGTTACGCACGGTGCTCAGGCGGTGTGCGATGACAAACGTCGTGCGGCCCTCCATGAGCTTGTCCATGCCCTCCTGCACGATGGCCTCGGTGCGGGTGTCGATGGAGCTCGTGGCCTCGTCCAGAATCATTGCCGGCGGGTCGGCGACAGCCGCGCGTGCAATCGAGATCAGCTGGCGCTGGCCCTGCGACAGCTGCGCGCCGTTGCCGGTGAGCATGGTGTCGTAGCCGTCGGGCAGGCGGGTGATAAAGTCGTCCGCGCCCGCGAGCTTGGCCGCCGCGATGCACTCCTCGTCGGTGGCGTCCAGGTTGCCGTAGCGGATGTTGTCCATCACGGTGCCGGTGAACAGGTTCACGTCCTGCAGTACCACGCCCAGCGAACGGCGCAGGTCGGACTTGCGAATCTTGTTGACGTTGATGCCGTCGTAGCGGATCTTGCCGTCGGCAATGTCGTAGAAGCGGTTGATGAGGTTGGTGATGGTCGTCTTACCGGCACCGGTGGCGCCGACAAATGCGACCTTCTGACCCGGCTTGGCGTATACGGACACGCCGTGCAGCACCTCGTGGTCGGGCGTGTAGCCAAAGTCCACGTTGTCCATGACCAGGTCGCCGCGCAGCGGCACGTACTCGATCTCGCCCGTTGCGCGGTGCGGATGCTTCCAAGCCCACATGCCGGTGTGGTGGTCGGCCTCCTCGAGCTGCCAGGTGTCGGGGTTGACCTGCGCGTTGACAAGCGTTACGTAGCCCTCGTCGGCCTCGGGCTCCTCGTCGAGTAGCTCAAAGATACGCTCGGCGCCGGCAAGGCCCATGACCACGGCGTTGATCTGCTGCGAGATCTGGCCAATCTGGCCGCAGAACTGCTTGGTCATGTTGAGGAACGGCACCACGACGGCGATGGAGAGCGCCATGCCCGAGAGGCTCAGGTTGGGCACGCCCAGCGCCAGGAAGATGCCGCCGGTCAGCGCGACCAGCACGTAGAGCAAGTCGCCCAGGTTCCCGAGGATCGGCATGAGGATGTTGGCGTACATGTTGGCCTTCTGCGAGACCTCGAAGAGCTTCTCGTTGCGCTCGTCAAAATCGGCCTCGGCGGCGGACTCGTGACAGAACGCCTTGACGACTTTCTGGCCGTTCATGACTTCCTCGATATGGCCCTCGACCACGCCGAGCTCGGCCTGCTGCGCGATAAAGAAGCGCGCGGAGTTGGAGCCGAGCAGCTTGGTCATAAAGGTCATAAAGGCGACGCCGGCAATGATGACCAGGCACATCCACGCGCTGTAGTACAGCATGATGAAGAACACGGTGACGATGACGATGATCGTCATGAGCAGGTTGGGCAGCGACTGGCTGATCATCTGGCGCAGCGTGTCGATGTCGTTGGTGTAGTGGCTCATGATGTCGCCGCGCTGGTGCGTGTCGAAGTAGCGGATCGGCAGGTCCTGCATGCGGTTGAACATCTTCTCGCGCAGCTTCTCGAGCGAGCCCTGCGTGATGACGGCCATGGCGCGGTTCCAGAAGAGCGACGAGGCGACGCCCACGGCATAGATGCAGCCGAGGGTGGTCACAAGCTTCAAGATCTTGGGCTGCGCGGCCGTCCAGTCGCCCGACTGCCACGATTCGCTAATGACCTGCAGCGCGCTCTGGAGAAACGTGGCGCCGATGGAATTGATGATGGCGCAGAGCACCACGCCGGCGACGACGAGGGGCAAAAGCACTGGGTAGAAGCCAAAGAGCATCTTGATGAGGCGCGTCATGGTGCCGCCCTTGCGGTTGCGTGCGCGCTCGGCGGTCATTGCCTTACTCATGTGCCTCGCCTCCTTCCTGGGTCTGAGCTTGCGGTGAGGATGCCTCGGTGTCGGCTGCGGCGGTCTCGGCCGCCTCCTCGCCTTCGGCACTCATCTTGTTTTGCGAGGTAAAGGTCTCGCGGTAGATCTCGCTCGTCTTGAGCAGCTCGTCATGGTTGCCGATGTCCTTGATGCGGCCACCCTCCATGACGATGATGCGGTCAGCATCCTGCACGGAGCTAATACGCTGGGCGATGATGAGTTTGGTCGTGTTGGGCAGGTAGCTCGCCAGGCCCTCGCGGATCTTGGCGTCGGTCTTGGTGTCGACGGCGCTCGTGGAGTCGTCCAGGATCAGAATCTTGGGGCGACGCAGCAGGGCGCGCGCGATGCACAGGCGCTGCTTCTGGCCGCCGGAGACGTTGGAGCCGCCCTGCTCAATCCAAGTGTCATAGCCCTTGGGGAAGCCGTCGACAAACTCGTCGGCGCAGGCCAGATGTGCGGCCTCGCGGACCTCCTCGTCGGTGGCGTTTGAGTCGCCCCAGCGCAGGTTCTCGGCGATGGTGCCGCTAAACAGCACGTTTTTCTGCAGGACCATGGCTACCTGGTGGCGCAGCGCGTCCAGGTCGTAGTCGCGCACGTCCACGCCGCCGACGCGCACGGTGCCCTCCGTGACATCGTACAGGCGGGCGATCAGGTTCACGAGCGTCGACTTGGCCGAGCCGGTGCCACCGATAATGCCGATGGTCTCGCCGCTCTTAATATGCAGGTCGATATCGTCGAGCGCCTGGCGGCGGGCATGCTCGGAATACTTAAAGCTCACGTGATCGAAGTCGATGGAGCCGTCGGCAACCTCGTGCACGGGCTCGGTCGGGTTGGCGATCGTGGGCTCGGCGGCCAGCACCTCGGTAATGCGGTGCGCCGACTCGTCTGCCATGGTTACCATGACAAAGATCATCGACAGCTGCATTAGGCTCATCAGAATCTGGAAGCCGTAGGTAAAGATGGAGGAGAGCTGGCCCACGTCGAACAGGGTGCCCTGGCTCGTGATGATGAGCTCGGAACCCAGGTAGATGATGACGACGAACGCGCCGTTGACGCAAATGTTCATCATGGGGTTGTTGAAGGCGAGCAGCTTCTCGGCGCGGGTGAAGTCCATCTGGACGTCGCGCGCGGCGGTGGCGAACTTCTCCT
The DNA here is from genome assembly GCA_934655835.1 of uncultured Collinsella sp. Next base: position 10,140 of record CAKUHM010000033.1, read on the forward strand.
TCTCGTAGTCCTGGCGCACGTAACTCTTGACCACGCGCATGCCGGTGACGTTTTCCTCGACGGACTCGTTAAGGGCGTCGTACTTGTGGAACACGCGCGAGAAGATGGGGCGCACCTTAAAGATGATAAAGAACAGCCCAAAGCCCAGCAGCGGAATGATGACCAGGTAGACCATGGCGACGCTGCCGCCCATGGCGTATGCCATGGTAAAGGCAAAGACCAGCACCAGCGGCGAGCGCACGGCGATGCGGATGAGCATCATAAAGGCCTGCTGCACGTTGTTGATGTCGGTGGTGAGGCGGGTGACGAGCGAGGAGCTCGAGAACTCGTCGATGTTGGCGAAGCTGAACGTCTGGATCTTGTAGAACAGGTCGTGACGCAGGTTCTTGGCAAAGCCGCAGCTGGCATGGCTGCAGGTGACGCCGGCAGCGGCGCCAAAAGCAAGCGATGTTAGCGCGATGAGTACCAAAAAGCCGGCGGTGGGCAGCATCTCGGTAACGGCGGTGCCGTCCTTGATGGCGTCGATCATGTCGGCGGTGATAAACGGGATCATCATCTGGCAGATTACCTCGCCAAGCACCAGCAGCGGCGTGGCGATCGTGACCTTCATGTAATCGCGGATGCTGCCCATGAGGGTTTTAATCATCCAGTTCCTCCCAGGTTACGCGGATTTT
>CAKUHM010000034.1 GCA_934655835.1 uncultured Collinsella sp.
AAAAAGCTCGCCGGCTAAGCCGACGAGCTGCAAGTTCTTGGTCGCGGGGGCAGGATTTGAACCTACGACCTCCGGGTCATGAGAACGGAATATCGCTGTTTATCGACACCTTTTGAAGCTCTTTGATACCGTTATATGCGCAGGTAGATTAACATATTTTGATAAAATGCTTGAATTAATGCCGTGCCAATTTCGACCAAAATTCGACCAACGATTGCTTGACTTCAACAGCTGCATCGCATGCGATGCAGTATCAGTCCCGCGGTCGCAGGGAGCCGAAAGGCAGTCCCTGCGCCTCGATGAAGCGAAAAGGCTGCTTGAAACCCTGCTGTCACAGGAAATGGACGCGCACAGGATCGGAATGCTTCTTCCGCTCCTCCTCCTTTCTTCCGGGACGCCCGGGCGGCAAGAGCCGGAACATCTCCTCGAGACCAAAACTTCGCAAGAGCCTATTAAAAAGAGATGGATGGATTTCAAACTTGGCAAATCAAGGCGTAGCTAGTCACTCGCGTCCAAAGCCATTTGCCTAAAAAAGAATACCGCTGACCGAAATGGAAAGATGGTAACAACGAAATAGATTAGTCGCACTTGTTTTTAAGAACCGTTTGTTCCAGCCCGCCCTGTTTGCAAACACCCCAACTATCATGAAATCCGTAAACAGAGGCGGCATCAACACCTGACGCCGGCAAGTATGCGAGTGTCGTCTCTGCCTAAGGGGCAAGCCCCCGAGATTAGTTAGGAGAGGGGAAGAGATGGATAAAGTCAAAACGGCCTTCCAGAACTTTGGCCGCGTTATCGTCGACCCTATTTTGTACCTTTCGGTAACGGGCATCATTTTGGCCATCGCCACGGTATGCTCGCTCGGCAGCGGAGTTGTCGCAGATCTGGGCACGCTGCTCTCCGCGGCAACCAACTCCGCGGTGATCGGCAACCTGCCGGTGATTTTCGCAGTCGGCCTAACGGCAGGCTTCGCAAAGAAGCAAAAATCCAACGCGGCAGTGTTTGGACTTATTAGTTACCTCATGTTCCTGTATGTCAACAACGCCTACCTGACGCTCACCGATCAGCTGGCAAAAGCCGGCGCGATGGGCCTATATGGCACTGGCCAGGCAACGGTACTGGGTCTTCAAGTTACCGATGTCAACGTCTTCGGCGGCGTACTCATCGGATGCTTCTGCGGTTGGCTCTATAACAAACTGATCGACGTAAAGGTATCGGAGTATATCCGGATTTACGGCGGACCCCGCCTGGCCCTTCTGGCGATGGTTCCGCTGAGCATTGTCTTCGGCATCGGAGCGACTATCGTGTGGCCCCCTATCGCCAACGCCATCAGCAACGCTTCTTCATTCATCGCAGCCTCGGGTGGTCTGGGCGTTTTCATTTACGGCTTCCTGAACCGCGTCCTCGTACCTCTCGGCATGCACCACTTTATGTGGATGCCGTTTGACTACTCCGCGATTGGCGGCACGGCGGTCGTCGCCGGCCAGAGTGTTTCCGGCGCAGCAAACATCTTCTATGCCGAGCTTCCCCATATCGCCGACGGATCCCTCACCACAGTCGACCCCTCTGTCCGCTTTGCCATGTTCGGCTTTGGCAAGGAATTCGTAACCCTCGGCACCGTGCTCGCAATGATTGCGACTTCCCGTCCGGAGAATCGAAAAGCTGTCGCAGCCATGCTGGTGCCCATTTACATCACCGCCATGCTCTCCGGCATCACTGAGCCGCTCGACTTCATGATCCTGTTCGCGTCTCCGATTCTCTGGGTTGCCTACAGCCTGTTCTACGGACTGGGCGAGATGCTCCTGTTTGTCCTGGGAGTCCGCTTGCTTAACATGTACGGTGGCATCGAGCTGCTCACGCTCGGCCTGCCTTTGCCAATGGGCGTCACCAAGTTCCCGATTTACATCGTCTTGGGCATCGTGTTTGCCGCCGTTTCGTTCATCGTTCTGGCGATGGTGATCAAGAAACTCAACCTCATGACGCCCGGCCGTTCCGCAGAGTGGTCTGCAGAGGTCTCCGGAGACAACAATGCTCTCGAGTCCTCCGGAACTCCGGAAGTCGACGCAAAACAGCAGGAAATGGTGCAGAACATCATCAACGGCCTTGGCGGCAAGGACAATATCAACACCATGGGCTGCTGCATGACTCGTCTCCGTGCCGAAGTCAAAGATCCCGACAAGGTCAACGAAGAGACCATCAAGAAGGCTATCGACAAGGGCCTGTTTAAGAACGGCACCAATGTCCAAATTGTCGTGGGAACCAACGTGCACTCCGTCTACGACCTGCTGCGTCCCATCCTTAATCTGGAAGATTAACAGTCGCTTAATCGATAATCGATAATCGATAATCGATAAGCGATAAGCGAGGAGACCTCATGTTGACCAAAACGTTTCATTCAATCCGAGGCATGTTCGAACGCCTGCTCAACATGTACAAAGAAAAGTCGACAAGGGGTCTTCTCGTACTTATGGCTGCATTCGCATGTGGTTTTATCTGGCCGCTCCTGGGTCTACTCGCTGCGGTTTGGACCCGGCGTTCAGGAAGGCACGCGGACGCAGGCAGCATTGCAGGCATGGCGGCGGTCATCAACATCGCTACCTACTTCGTGCAGATAGTAACCAAGATTGTCTGCAGCTCAATTTGATTTGAAAGGCATGAACAACATGAACGGATACAAGATTGTCATCTGCGGCGGCGGCAGCACCTATACCGCCGGTATCGTCAAAGACCTGATTGATCAAAAGGACGAACTGGGGATTCGTGAGCTTTGGCTCTATGACATCGACAAGGAACGCCAGGACACGGTCGCTGTGGTGGTTAAGGCAGTTATCGATGACCTTGCTCCCGAGATCCCCTTGCATGTAACCGTCGACCCCAAAGAGGCGTTTACAGATGCGAACTTTGTTATGGCGCAGATGCGCGTGGGCGGGCTCAAGATGCGTATCCAGGATGAGCAGATCAGCCTGCGCCATGGCGTAGTCGGCCAAGAGACCTGCGGAGCAGGTGGCATGGCCTATGGCATGAGGACCATCTTCCCCATGTGCGAGCTTGTCGATTTCTGCGAGGAGTACGCCTGCAAGGACTACTGGATCGTCAACTACTCCAACCCCGCTGCCATCGTAGCCAAGGCGATGCACAAGCTGCGTCCAAACGCTCGCATTCTTGACATCTGCGACATGCCGGTAGAGATTGAAGCCCGCATGGCGGAGATTTTGGGCTGCGAACTCGACGACATTGAAGTCGACTACTTTGGCCTCAATCACTTTGGGTGGTATACCAGCGTACGCTGCAAGGGCGTCGACGTTACGGACAAGCTCAAAGAGCACGTGCGTAAGTACGGTTACATTTCCGAGGCAAGCCTCAATGACGCATTGGTAAAGGACCCAGACTGGGCCCACACCTTCAAGAATGCGGCAACGATTTCCACGCTATTCCAGGATTACCTCCCCAACACCTATTACCAGTATTACCTGTTGCCCGATGCCTGCGTAGAGTACATGGACATCAATAACACGCGTGGCATGCAGGTCGTAAACGGCCGCGAAAAGCGTATCTTCGACGCATCTGCGGCGCTTAAGCGCGGTGAAAAGGTCGATCTCACGCAGTTCTACGTAGGCGTCCACGGCAGGTTCATTGTCGATGTCGTCAAGTCCCTGGCGAAGGATTTGCGCCATCGCCAGCTGGTGATCGTGCCCAATAATGGCGCAATCGAGAATCTCTCGGACGACGCGACCGTCGAGATTCCGGCGTACATCACCGATCGAGGAGCCGAACCGGTCCGCGTCGGGAAGATTCCCCGCTTCTACAAGGGCCTTATCGAGCAGCAGGATGCCTGCGAGGGCCTTGTGGTCGAGGCCGTTATCGAGGGCTCCTACCAGAAGGCACTCGAGGCCTTCACCCTCAATCGCACGATTCCCTCAGCGCGCGTGGCCAAGGAAGTCTTGGACGACATGATCGAGGCGAACAAGGGCTATTGGCCTGAGCTGAAGTAGAGAAGCCATCCAGATAGCAAAAGCACAAAAGGTGGCCTCAAGGCAAAATGCTTTGGGGTCACCTTTTGTATGACTAAATCTCCGCAAAACTCGTAAAGATGAACGAATCGGCCTCGTGTTTTACACGATAGTTCTCTTGATAATCCTGATTGAATATAAGCGAATAAATAACCTGAAGCGTATACGTGAGCGAGATCATGGAAGAGTAATTGGCAACCTTTCCAATCACGCGCTCTGATTTTGGAATGAGCAAGACAGTGTCGCATTGCCTGGCGAGCGCCGAATCAGAAAACGCCGTGATTAAACACGGCTTGATTCCGCGCTCGGAAAGAGCGACGGCGTATTTGGAATAATCATAGTGAATGCCGCTGTAGCTTAGGAATAAAAACAGGTCGCCGGGCCTACCGTTCTTAACGTGCAGTGTCTGCAGGCCCCCGTCGTCTGCCATGGTGACATGACGATCGAGCTTGAGAAGATTGTTGCGAAAGATACATCCCGCCAGATAGCTTTCCCCTTTAGCAAAGATGTAAATTCGCGGGGCGCTAAGAACTGCCTTGGCGATTATGCTCAATTTGGCGCTATCGAGCTCGATTTTCGTTTGATCTATGACGCCCTTCAGGAGATTTGCAAGGTTGCCCTCGATGGCCTCAATTGAATCGGTACTGCCAAAAGGACGATTGCGATCGACAGTGGCAGCCAGAAGATAGTCTCCGCTTATCTCCTGGATGAGCTGCATGATCAACTCTCGATAGCCGCTTAGGCCCAATTTCTTACAAAAGCGGATGATTGTCGCGTTCGAGGTGTAAGTCTCCTGTGCGAGCTTTGCCATAGTGAGGGTCTTAAGGTCGCCGGTATGATTGAGCAGATAGGTAGCAATGGCTCGGTCGGTTTCATTAAAAGACGCGCTGTTACGCAGGCTGTCAAGAATCATGGTCGCTCCGATCGCTTTAGTTTGCCACTTAATTATGTCATTATCAAAACGACGGGCAGCTCTTCATGCGCTGACTCATGTCCTGCAATCTCTCTTCTGATATTCCGCATGCTTCGGCAACATTATTTGTGCGGAGCGCATCGCTCAAGTCGCAGCGAACAGATACGAAGAAGTTCGATTGCCAGAATTCATTGCCCGCCTTGAGACGCAGAGACGGCCTCCGAACAAGCTACATGCGGACTTGAGACAGCATAGCGCTCGCCCGTCGGCATCCTACAACCCGTATCCCCCACTCCCCTGTTTCCGTGTTGAGAGCAACAGACGGGGTTCCAAGGGGACTCGTCCCTTTGGCGCGCAAGGTCCGGGGATGGCGCGATCCCCACCTCGAACGCGCCGCCGTCGCCGCCCGACTCGTACTCGACGACGACCGTCAAGCCGAGGGCCTCCTCGAGGGTCTCGGGCAGGCCGCCTCGTACTTGTCGCCCTTCTCCTTGGTCGTTGCCGACCCATTGACGATAGGATCAAGGGCATCGTAGACGGTCTTCATATAGCGACTCCTTTGTTGTTATTCAGACGTCACAGACGTCACTGCTATTAGCTAAGAACCGCCGAAACTCCTCCCAATTGGAGTTTATCGGTCGATAAGTCAAGCCGACCGGCCCGCGATTATCAATGGTTTATTTGCTTCACATAATAAATTGACTCAGGATTCACCCGCAATTCACCCGCAAAGTAAACCGATAAAGAAAAAGCTCGGAAGCAATTTTGCTTCCGAGCTGCAAGTTCTTGGTCGCGGGGGCAGGATTTGAACCTACGACCTCCGGGTTATGAGCCCGGCGAGCTACCAGACTGCTCCACCCCGCAATGTCTGGGCACCTCATGTGCGCAAGAAAGAATATTACGCGGGAGTTCGGTAAACGGCAAGGAAAATCTCGTAGAGCATAATTCCTTCATATTTATATCTTTCAGCCCATGTGTCCCCGTAAACGAATCGCAGCCCAACGCCGGCGGCGCGTATACAATGGTGCGCGTCCTTTTACGCCAAAACCGGGAGTAGACATGCTGCTCGCTATCGATATGGGAAATACGCAGACGGCCATGGGTCTGTTTGACGGAGACGAGCTGGTGCAGTCGTGGCGCATGCCCACCGACCGCTCCTATACCGCCGACGAGATTCACGTGCGTCTGATGGGCTTCTTTAAGATGTACGACCTCTCGCTCGATACGGTCGACGCGATCGCCTTTGCCGGCGTGGTGCCGCAGCTCTCGCGTGAGTGGCACGCCGTGGCCGACCGCATCGCGGCGGACGCCATCGTCATCGGCCCGCAGACGGCAGCCGTGACCAAGCTGCGCGCGGCACGTCCCCAGGCCGCGGGCGCCGACCGCGTCGCCAACGCCGTCGCCGCCGAGACCTTCTACGGCGCGCCGGCGATCGTGGTGGACTTTGGCACCGCGACCAATATCGACGTTATCGACGAGGACGGCTACTACATTGGCGGAGCGATCGCGCCGGGCATCCGCATCTCCATGGACGCGCTCGCCGCCCGCGCAGCCAAACTCGCGAGCGTTCCGCTCGAGGCGCCCGAGCACGCCATCGGCCGCGATACCGAGGAGTGTATCAAGGTCGGCGCCGTAACGGGTGCCGCTGCCATGGCCGAGGGCCTGGTCGCGCGCATGAAACGCGAGCTGGGGCGCGAGGACGCCACCGTCATCGCCACGGGTGGCCTCGCCAGCATCGTCGCCGGTTCGACCGACGCCTTCGACGTGGTCGACGGCCAGCTCACCATCAAGGGCATCTGCGAAATCTACCGCCGCATGCAGGAGCTGGAGTAAGGCAAACGAAGTCGAGGCTCGACAATCATCCGCTAACCCTATTCTTCAAAGCTGAATTATTTTCATTTTTGAGGAATAGAAGCGAGGCAACCCCCCGTCACGCAAGAAGCCCTTCCCGGCGCTGACCGAGGAGGGCTTCGTTGTCATCGTTATCTTTGCGAGCGGACCCGTACTACAGCCCGCGGATGCGCACGGCCTCGGGCGGAAACTCTTGCTCGCCGGCGTCGGTCTTGATGGTCGCTCGACCCCAGATGTCCAGGCCTGCAAACACGCCCACTGCGAGCGGCAGACCGTTGGGCGATACCGCCGCGACCTGGCGACCCAGCAGCGGCACCATATCGAAGTACTCGCCCAGCACCGGAGCCAGCGGGCCGGCGGCGCCCTGCGGCGTGTTCGCGACAACCGCCCAGGCGTCAACGCGGGTGAGCACCGCCGCCGCCAGCGCCTCGACCAGCGCCTCATCGGCCATATCAACGCCAAGCTCGCCGAGCGCCGCGCGCTCAATATCAACCGTCACCGTGGCAAACATGCCCGCAGCACCGGCGCCACCGTTGACGGCAACACGCGCGAGCGACGTCTCAAACGCCGGCGCGCCGCACACGATGTCACTCGGCCACTGAATGCCCACCTTGCCGGCAAGGCCCAGCCCCGGCATCGAAGCCGTGCCCACGAGCGCGTCCATCATGCCCATCGCGGTCACAAACGGCAGGCCATGGAAGGCATGCATGTTCACATCCGGGCGCACGACCAGCGAAAACGTCAGCGATGCGTCGCCCGCGCTCCACGCGCACCAGCCCGCGGACACGCCCTCGCGACCCGCGTCGCGCGCGGCATCGAGCTCGGTGCCAGCGGCAACAGCATTCATCTCAATCATCTACATACGCCCCAATTCGCCCACGATATGGCCCACGCGGTCCTCGGGCTCCTTGACCTCGACGCCGTTGTAGCGGAAGAACCGCGCCGGATCGTGCATCAGGTCCTCGAGCGGTACCAGCACAAAGTCGCGCTCGCCAATGAGCGGATGCGGCAGGCGCAGCTTTTTGCCGCCGTGAGTCTCGCCGTCCATCCACAGCAGGTCCAAGTCGATGGTGCGCGGGCCGTTGGCCTTGGCCTTTTTGGAACGGTCGCGGCCCAGCTCGGCCTCGATCTTCATAAGCTCGTCGAGCAGCACCAGCGGCGCCAGCTCGGTCTTAATCTCGATGACGGCGTTAGCGAACGCGTCCTGGCGCGTCTCGTAGGCCGGCTCGCTCTCGTAGATGCGAGAACAGTTGGACACGCAGGTGAGCGGAATCTCGGCGATCATGTCGCGCGCGGCGCGGATGTTGTCACAGCGATGCCCCAGGTTGGAGCCCACGGCCACAAACGCACGGCGCGGCTGCGGCTTGGCGACGGCCCAGTAACCGTTCAGAAACTGCGCAAAGCCGGCGACGTCGTGCACGCGCACGATGTTGGCGCCGGCCTGGATGGCACCCAGGCACACGCCAAACGTGGCGGCATCGCGCGCGGCGGCCTCGGTCACACCCGAGACGGCACCCACAAAGCGCTTGCGCGACACGGCGCACATGAGCGGATAGCCCAGCGATGCCATCTTGGCGGTCTCGCGCTGGATGACGATGTCCTCGTTGGCCGTCTTGCCAAAGCCCGGACCGGGATCGATGCAGATGCGGTCGCGCGACACGCCGGCGTGGATGAGCGCGCGGGCCTGGTCGGAAAGGAAGCCCATAACACGGCGCATGATGGGCGCCGAATCGGGCAGGGTGAAGCGACGGAGCTGTGAGGTGGGCACATACGCCTCCTCGCGGCGGGCGCTACGGCGCATCATGGCGGCCAGGTGGTCGTTGGGTTCCGGTGTTGCCTCGGCGGGTGCAGGCGTGGCCTCGGGCGCGGCGGCGTCGGCGGCAGGGGCGACCTGCTCGGCGGCCGACGCCTCCTGCTCGGCTGCGGACTCGGGCGCGGGCTCCGGGTCGCCAAACGGCAGCGAGGGCTGCACCACGCCACCCGGAAGCTTGGCCTCCGCCTTGGGTTCGCCCAGCAACTTGCCGCGACGGCGGCGAGCCGGCTTCTCGGCCTCGCGCGCGGCCTCGGCAGCCGCCTCGCGCGCCTTCTCGGCAACAAACGCCGCGGCCGAGGTATCGAGCTGCACCGTCGCGTGCGTGCGTGCGGGAGCAGCGACCTCGCCGGCATGCATCACGATGACGCCGCAAGTGCTCGTCTTAACAAACTCGACCATCTTGGGGTCGGTGAAGCCCGTCACATCGTTGACGATCGAGGCGCCGCAGCGCACGGCCGCCTTGGCAACCGCCACATGACGCGTGTCGATCGAGACGATGGCGCCCTCCTTGGCCAGTGCGCGCACCACGGGCAGCACGCGGCGGGCCTCCTCGTCGGGGTTGACCGGGGTAAAGCCGGGACGCGTGGACTCGCCGCCCACATCGATAATGTCGGCACCGGCGTCGAGCATCGCCAAGCCGTACTCAATCGCGGCATCCGGGTCGAAGTGCTCGCCGCCATCGCTAAACGAATCGGGCGTCACGTTGAGGACGCCCATGATGCGCGGACGGTCAAAGCTGAGCTCGTACTTTCCGCACCGCCATGTCTTGCTATCGTTCGCCATGAACATCCTCCTAAAATGCCCGCGCCGCCGCGCTCGGGCGCCGGCGGCGGGGTCGCTTTGCAATCAGTCTTTCTATTGTATCCGCGCACGCGGGCTAGAACGCAAACGCGGCCGCGATGTCGCAAGAAATCAGCAGGTCGGCATTTGCGTCCTGATCGGTAGGCGCCAGATTGCAAATGGCCAGCGTATCGCCGGCAAAGTAGTGCGTGAGGCCCGCCGCCGGATACACCACGAGCGAGGTCCCGCCCACAATGAGGGCATCGGCCGCGGCGATGGCGGCAACGGCGCCGGTGAGCACGCGCTCGTCGAGCGGCTCCTCGTAGAGCACCACATCGGGCTTGATGCGCCCGCCGCACGCGGGGCACACGGGCACGCCCTCGGCGTCCTCGTGCTCGCGGGCGCAGATCCACTCGGCGCTGTAGACCGTGCCACACGTCTGGCAAATGTTGCGACGGACCGAGCCGTGCAGCTCGAACACGCGCCGCGAGCCGGCCATCTGATGCAAGCCGTCGATGTTTTGCGTCACCACGGCATCGAGCTTGCCGGCGCGCTCCAGCTCGGCCAGCTTGGTGTGACAGCGGTTGGGCTTGGCGCCGAGCGCAATCATCTTGGTGCGGTAAAAATCGAAGAACTCGGCCGGGTGCGCCTCGTAAAAGCTGTGCGAGAGCATGGTCTCGGGCGGATAAGCGAACTGCTGGTGATACAGGCCGTCCACGCTGCGGAAATCGGGGATGCCGCTCGCCGTGGAAACGCCCGCGCCACCAAAAAACACTACATGGTTATGGGTTTCGAACAACTCCGCCAGCGCGGCGGAGGCTTGCTTGGGATCCGATATTGCCTGCGTCATACGTGTCCTCCGTCCGTGCCGCCGGAGCGGCGGCGGTCACACCGTCGCCCGCGGGGCCCGTCTCGCCCCTGTTGCGTTAATCTTAAGCCTGCCAACCCCGTCGAAAGGACACCATGCCTCAGACTTATACCTTTGCCTCGTGGAACGTTAACGGCCTGCGCGCCGTGCTCAAAAAGGACCCGAGCTTTACCCAGATCGCGCAGGAACTCGATGTCGATATCCTGGCGTTGCAAGAAACCAAACTGCAAGAAGGCCAGGTCGACATCGACCTGCCCGGTTATCACCAAACCTGGAGCTACGCCGAGCGCAAGGGCTACTCGGGCACCGCGGTCTTTAGCCGCCAGGAACCGCTGCGCGTGCTGCATGCCGACGCGCTGCTGCCCTACGCCAGCGAAGGCAAGGCTGCCGAGCTTGTTGCCCAAGCCGCAACCGAGGGCCGCGTCTGCGCGCTGGAGTTCGACAAGTTTTGGTTTGTCGACGTCTATACGCCTAACGCCCAAAACGAGCTCGCCCGCATCGACGTGCGCATGGCATGGGACGATGCCTACCGCGGCTTTTTGACAGGCCTCGAGCGCGAGACCGG
>CAKUHM010000035.1 GCA_934655835.1 uncultured Collinsella sp.
TTGTACCACGGTCTGGGACTATTCCCAACTCCATTGGCCGTTCTGGAAAATCACAACTTCACGTCCATCAGGCGTAATGCCCGTAATATCGATGTCGTCCGTGCCGATCATAAAATCGACGTGCGTGCTCGAGACGTTAACGCCATGCTCCAGGAGCTCCTCCTTGGACATGTCATACCCACCTTCGATGCATTCGGGGAAACCGACACCCAGCGCGAGATGGCAGCTGGCGTTCTCATCATAGAGCGTGTCATAGAACAGAACGCCACTTTCGCGGATCGGCGTGTTCTTGGAAATGAGCGCGACCTCGCCCAAATGAGCAGCACCCTCGTCAGTTTCGATAATGCTTGCCAGCGTCGCCTTACCCACGCGGGCATCGTAGTCCACTACGCGGCCGGCCTCGAACTTAATCCAAAAATCGTCAACCTTGTTACCGTGGTGAATGAGCGGCATAGCCGAATACACGATACCGTCGGCACGCATACGGTCAGGCGAGGTGAAGACTTCCTCGGTGGGAATGTTGGGGAAGAAGGGGTGCCCATCGGGCGTCTTGCCCTTGCCGCCGGCCCACTCGTGACCTTTCGTCATGCCAATCGTCAGATCGGTTCCATTTGCCGAGGTGTAATGCAGGTAGTCGAAACGATTGTCGTTCAGGAAACGCAGGTTCTTTTCGAATGCGGCGTCATGGAGTTCCCAGTCGCTCTCCGGGTCCTGGCCATCGGCGCGAGCGGTGTGCAGAATCGCATTCCACAGCTTATAGATTGCAACCTCATCGGCGTCTCCCGGGAACACCTCACGCGCCCAGGCAACGACCGGCGCGCCGGCGATGCACCACGGGTTGATGTTGTAGTCCAGTCCGCGGCGGAAGACCTTGCACTGCGTGTTCCTTGCCTTAGAAGCTGCAGCAGGCTTAGCGGGATCGATGCCCTTAAGAGCGGCAGGGTCCGCACCCTCGATAAAGATAAAGCAGGCACCATCCTGGGCCAGTGAATCAAGCTGCAGGCGCTTCCACTCGGGCGTCTGCTCAAAATAGCTTTTCTCGACATGCTCGTACGTGAGCCTCGTCACGGCGTCATCGGCCCAAATAACCGTCACGTGACCGGCACCGGAGGCATAGGCCTCCGCGACCACCACGCGCGCAAACGGCGCGCACTCGACCGGAGACTGAACGACAACCTCCTGGCCGGGCTTGACGTTTACGCCCTTGCGAACAATCAGGCGCGCGTAGTTTTTAATCTTGGGCTCCAGGGCCTTCATACCCTCCAGAGCCTCTTCGACCGTCAGGGCAGCTCGAATCATGTGCCACTCCATCTATCTATAGAACAGTAAAAAGGCGCGCCGCAAAAACGACGCGCCTTATATCTTAGCGATAAGTATGCATGCAAACGCTACTTCTTCTTGGAGTCCTTCTTGTCCTCCTCGGCAGCTGCACGCTCGATAAGAGCGTTGAGCTTGTTCTCGGACATGCCCTCGGCCTGCGCGCGGTACATGTTGCGCAAGGGACGAATACGAGCGAAATCGTAGATAAAGTCACCCAGGATGATGACATAGGACAAAACGATGCCGACCATCTGAACAGGACTGGACACCGTGCCGCCGGGAGCGAAGTAGAGCGAAGCCCCAATTGCCACGACGAGCACCATGCCGATAGTGAGCACGGCCCACCAGATGCGGCGGCGCTTGGTGTAGTCCTCATCCTGCTTGAGAAGGATATTCGACACCGTGTAGATGCGATCCTCGCGGGCGCGCTGCTTGGCCTTGCGGGCGCGTTTTTCCTCCTTGGAAAGGCCTTCCAGGTTTTCGCCCTTCTCGAGCTCTTTGCGGCGTGCCTTGGATGATGCCGGCACGACGTGAACAGAGCTCGCTGCCTGACGGGCGGGCTTAGCAGATGCGGCGGACTTGCGCGCAACCCCGGTAACCTCGTGGGATTGCGTGCGCTTGTTCGTGGCGCTACGGGTACTCACTTATGCGTTCTCCTTCATGCTTGTGAACTGGGAGCCCGTAATGATCTGGAAGGCCTCGCGATAGCGCTCGGACGTGCCATCGATGACCTCGGCGGGCAGGTGCGGGGTCTCCCCCGTCATATCCCAGTTGGCTTTGAGCCAATTGCGGACGAATTGCTTGTCGTAGCTGGGCTGAATCTTGCCCTCCTCGTAGCTGGCGGCAGGCCAGAAACGGCTGGAGTCAGGCGTGAGGCACTCGTCGATCAGCGTGACCTTGCCATCGATGACACCAAACTCGAACTTGGTGTCGGCAATGATGATGCCACGGGTCGCTGCATACTCGGCGGCAGCCTTGTAGATCTTGAGGGAAAGGTCGCGAATCTGCGTGGCAATGTCCTCGCCCACGATCTCGCAGCAACGCTCGAACGAGATGTTCTCGTCGTGGTCACCGATCTCGGCCTTCGTGGACGGCGTGAACAGCGGCTCGGGAAGCTTGGAAGCCTCGGTCAGGCCCTCAGGCAGTTGGATGCCGCAGACGGTGCCGTTCTCGTCGTAGGTCTTCTTGCCCGAACCGGTCAGATAGCCGCGGACGATGCACTCGATAGGAATCGTCTGGGCCTTCTTGACCAGCATGGCGCGGCCAGCGAGGTAGTCACGATACTCAGCAAACTCCTCGGGGAAATCCGCCGGGTCGATGGAAACGAGGTGGTTGGGAACGATGTCGGCAAACTTATCAAACCAGAATGCCGAGATGCGGTTGAGCACCTCTCCCTTAAACGGAATCTCGTCGGGGAGAATAAAGTCGAACGCAGAAATGCGGTCGGTGGCGACCATCAGCAGGTTTTCACCGGCATCGTAGATATCACGAACCTTGCCACGGGAATCCGGACGACGCTCCATCGTTGTCACGTGAGTCACTCCTTACCAAAATACGACAGTAATGCGGGCTTTCCCGCATGTTCTCGCAAACCCGGAGCGGCAAGGACAAGACCCCTCCTTCACCGAGTAGCGAAAAGCTAGTGCTCCATTGTAGTAGATGCCGCGTCCGCCGTGTGCTCGCGTGGCAGATGAATCGTAAAAGTCGTACCCTTTCCAAGCTCCGACTCCACGGATATGTAGCCGTGATGACGCTCGACAATCTGCTTGGTCACGGCGAGGCCCACGCCCAGACCGCCCGCCTCGCGGGCGCGGCTGGCGTCGGCACGCCAAAAACGTCCGAAAATACGCGACAGGTCTTCCTTGGCGATACCGATGCCCGTGTCCGAGACCGCGATATCGACGTGTTTACGGTCGCTGAGCACCGACACCACGACCCATCCGCCCTCGGGGGTATAGCGCATGGCGTTACTCATGAGGTTGATGACGCATTGTGTGATCATGTCGGGATCGGCTTCGACGACATCGTCGTGACCTTGGGTCTCGTCAGCAAAGCGCAAGCGCAGATCGCGGTCGACAAACAGGCGCTCCTGGGCATTGACGATGGAACGCACGAAAGGAACCATGTCCACCGGCTCAAGGTTGAGCGGAGCCGTGCTGTTTTCCATGCGCGACAGGTCGAGCATCTGCTGCACCAGACGAGCCAGGCGACGCGTCTCGGAAGCAACGGTCTCCAAATGCTCATCGTCGGTGGGATACACGCCATCCTGCATGGCCTCGACCGTTGCGAGCATGGCCATAAGCGGCGTGCGAAGCTCGTGTGCAACGTCTGAGGTCAGGCGCTTCTCGTGTTTCATATCCTTCTCGAGCGAAGTGGCCATCTCATCGAAGGTCTCACCCAGCTGATCAATCTCGTCATCACCGCGCAAACCAGTACGAGCGGACAGATCGCCATCGCGAATTTGCTTGGCCGTGCTCGTAATACGATGAATCGGCTTGGTGAGCATACGCGACACGAGCGATCCGATAACGACCGAAATGCAGATTGCAACAACCGCGGCGAGGGCCATGGCGTTAAAGGTCTTCTCCCTAAATGCAGAATCCGCCTTGGTGAGCAAGGCATCGGAGCCGATGGCCCATAGCTTTACCTGTCCGACATGCTCGCCCGAAGACGTTATGATTTCGACGTTGGCAACGCTATCGGAGTCGGTTGGAGCAGACGAGACCGGGCTATGCGATGCTTTTTTACCGCTCGAGCTGCTCGACGCTGATTCGCTCTCGCGCACATCGGCGGTCGCGCTTGCCGAAGGCCATGAGTCGTCATAAACGACAACGCCTTTCTTGTTGACGACCTGCATACCCAAATCGTCGGACACCAAACTCGATGTCGCGACCGTACGTAGCTCGCCCGCAGTCCAATTGCCGTTTTCCTCATACGACGTCGCAAGCTTTTCGGCAGCGGAATTTGCGATTTCGACGATATTGGAGCGCGTGTAATCCGAAAAGACCGTGCCCCACACAACAGAGACCACGCCCACCAGCACCAATACCGTCATGAGCGATGTCAGAGCAAAAGCAAGTGCCATGCGCGAGGGATAGCTCATCGTTGGCCGTGAATCGGAACGAGGCGTGTTCCAACTAGCCTTGGAACCCGCCTCGCTCTCCTGCTTGTGCTTTTGTCCGATTTCAAAGCGCGCAGGTGTCATATGTGATTTCCCTATTTCTCGTCCGACTTATCGGTCTTGGCCGGAGCCTCGAAGCGATAGCCGACACCGTGGACGGTGTAGAGCCACTTGGGCTTCTTGGGATCATCGCCCAGCTTGGCGCGAAGGTTCTTCACGTGGCTATCGATGGTGCGCTCATAGCCCTCAAAGTCGTACCCAAGCACCTTCTCGACCAACTCCATACGGTTGTAGACACGGCCGGGATGACGAGCAAGCGTGGTGAGCAGCTTGAACTCGGAAGCCGTCAGATCGACTTCCTTGCCTTCGACCAAGATCTTGTGGCCCGAGATATCGATGACCAGATCGCCGAAGTCGAGTACCTCGACGGCGGGCTCGTCGGCCTGGTGGGCACGACGGAACAGGGCACGTACGCGGGCGACAAGCTCTCGCGGCGAGAACGGCTTAATCAGGTAGTCGTCGGCGCCGAGCTCAAGACCGATAATACGGTCCTCGATCTCGCCCTTGGCAGTCAGCATGATGATGGGAACATCCGAGGTATCGCGAATGGTGCGGCAAACGCGCTCGCCGGGGATCTTGGGGAGCATAAGGTCGAGCACGACCAGGTCGAACTGATGCTTCTCGAACTCCTCGATCGCGGACTGACCGTCGCCGACGCCCACAACCCAGTAGCCTTCGCGCTCGAGATAGGCAGCGACGGCGTCACGGATTGCCTTCTCATCCTCGACCAGCAGAATCTTTTTTGCATCTGAAGCCATAACACGGCCCCCCTGTCTCAATTAGCTAAGAACAAGCCCATTTTAACGCACCTGAGCCCGCCGGATGCCGCTATGACGTGGCAGCTCGGCGGGCGGTACTCACAATTACAACGCGTTTATTCCCCTGTTGGCGCCTTTTTAACCCCTCTAAGCTTAAAGAGAGAATAGGCGTGCGGTGACCGTCTCTGGTATACCCTGGCTGTTGCGCACCGTGGCGTACGTAAGGAATGAGTCCGATTTTCCCGCCGTAGCTGGATAATCGCCATACTCCAAAGCGCGGTCGGGCGACAGCAGCGAGCCATAGGTCTTGGCAGAGGTGTCGATCAGGAAATGCGATGCTTGCACCTTAACGAGATATTTATTCTTCTTGCCGGCAGCACATGCGAGCGGCTCGCGTGACAGAAAGAGGTACGCCCCCCCCTCATTACCGATATACGTGCCCATGTTGCCCAGGCTGCCCACGCCACTATAGGTCGCCTCGATAGAAAACACGAAGGTATCGCCCATATATACGGCCTCGAAAGGCGAGACTGACGAGGGAAGGACTAGCTGGGCACGTTTGGTGTTGTTGCCATCGGTCAGATCGATTGCCGTTATGCCGTAGTAGACGCCCTCGTCGTTGCGGACACGCGGCGAGATGGTCAAAATGCCGTCGCTCGCGCGTGGGGCCGACGCAAAGCGGCCTGTCGATTTCCAAATTGTCTCGGCCTTAGATTCATCAAGCGAGCGACGATAGCAAAACGAATCGTTACTCGTTTTATTGCCGCCTGCCGAAGGCATTTTATACCAGATGACTGATGACCCGAACGCCGTAAACAGTGGCGGATCGTAGTCCTTGCCACCTCGATCGAGCTCAACCACGTCGCCAGAGAGCGAAGCGCCCGACAGATTTTGAGCGTAGAGCTTCCACGATGAATTGGCAAAGTTCATCTCAACCCACGCAAACACGCCATCGCCGGCACGGACATCGTAAAAAGCATATCCCGTGCCCTCGATAGGATCCTCAATTAATGTGGTAAGTGAGCCATCGCCCAGGTTGAGCACACCGAGTGTGTTGGCGTGCAGTGCCGATGCGGGCGCCATCATTGCCGCAGCATAGTCACCCTCGCAGTAGTACAGCAATGTGCCCAGCGGCAGCGTCCACGATGCCACCGGCTCAAGATCGATGTCGACTGCCTCGTACTCATCCGTAATCGAGATGATCTTGGAATCGTCCTTGATAACCTGCGGCTCGCCAGCGGCATCATCACTGGTGCCTGTTTTTTTCGAACATCCGGCAAGCACCGTGGCAGCGCCCGCGGCAGCTCCACCGAGCACAAAGCTGCGGCGCGATATTCCGTTCTTGATGTGGTCGGCGATACCCATTAGGCGATCTCGGCGCGGGCGGCCTCGATAGCGCGCGTAAGCTGATCGGCGCAAGAGGTCTTCTTCATGCCGCAGGTATTGCCGGCAAGAACCTCGATCACACGGTCGGCAGGAGCGCCCTCGACCAGTTTGGAGATGGCCTTAAGGTTGCCATCGCAGCCGCCGGTAAACTCGACGTCCAGTACCTTGCTGCCGTCGTCGGAAAGATTAAGATGGATATTGCGAGAGCACACGCCCTGAGGCTTGTAGTCAAAGCTAATCATTGAGATCCCCTCTCATAGAGAAATTTCAGATGTCTATTATCCCCGCCCGGGCCGATATAGTATCGCGGGCACCGATTCAACATCCTACGATGCACAAACCGGTGACTGCAATACTAACGATTCGCGTCCTGAGCGTGAACTTCACGCTTCTCTTGATACATGTTATGGTCGGCAACGCGGTATATCTCGGCTAGCGTACAGCCGGGTGTCTCTACCGTCGCGATGCCAAATGACGCGCTGACGGCCAGCGCATCATCGCTCGCCGCAGCAAGACCGCGGCGAAGATCTTGCACCAATTGACGCGCGGACTCGCGATCAGTGTAGGGGCATATCAACAAAAACTCATCTCCACCAACGCGCATGGGCACAAACTTCTCGCCTGCCACCCGCCTCAATACAGACGCCGTACGCCGCAGCAACTCATCGCCCATTTCGTGACCGTAAAGATCGTTGGTGCGCTTGAGGTGGTTGCAGTCCATCATGATCACACTCACGGGCAGGGATTTGTTCACCGAGTCGTCGCCAAGGGACTCAAGGTAATTTCTATTGCGAAGCCCCGTCAGTTTGTCCTGAAAAGAAAGCTCTTCGGCGCGCTTTGCCATCGAGATGTTATGCGTCGCCACGACGACCGATTCCAGTCGGCCCCGCTCATCGCGACGCTGCGGAACAACCTGCAGCGAATACCAAGCACCTCGGCAATCTCGCACCTCGGCATCCAAGTGCAGCACGCCCTCCATACGGTCCCGAAGCGTACTTGTATCTATAAGTTCCATGACCACTTCGCGGCTTTCGGGACTCACAACGTCTCGACAAACCGTGTCCAAAAAGTCATATGCCTCGGTATGCTCAGCAAATATTTTCGCCATCGACGGCGACATGTTAATTCCCTCGATCTCGAGCGTATCGAGATGCAACAGGAAGGTCGACTCATACGCAGAACTGATGGCATTGATGATGCCGAGCTGCTTGTCCTTTTCGGCCAAGTTGCGACGGTCGGCAATAGTGCGCACCAACAGCACCACGACCCAAAACGCCAGGCACGCCAGCACGCCGGCAGCGACAAATGCAATCCTGCCAGACATGACCTCAGATTTGGGGTAGAGCGCAAACAGGCGGTAGTCCTTATACGCCGCACGCACGGCATACCAGGTAGTTCCCTGATATTCGACGCGCGTTAGGCCTTCGTCTTTCCAGTCAGTTCCGCTATCGGCAAGAAGTCGGGCAAGGGCTATATCGACGGTCGAATCGTTTGAGGATACGATTTGCGCATCGCGCATCACGAGCACCGTTGGACCCTGATGGAACGTGTTGTTCACGAGCACGTCGGCGATAACGTATGAATAGTCATCGGAGGGCTCAGCCGCAAGCGATTGATACCCCAACGCCACCCCATCACCGTACGGAATGGCACTCACGGCAAAGTCGACGCCGCGACGCTCTACGACGGTCGAGTAGGACACTTTGGAGCCTCGATACATCGATGCGACCGGCGAACAGGCCAGCTCCTCTCGCCACAGCATCAGTGGATCGCGACCGTCAGTATCGTAATGAGCGGCCATATGGCCGTCGGCGTCCATGACCAACATTCCCGAAAGACACTCGGTATGGACATATTCCTCGACCAGATCGTCGTTGACTTCAACGCGATCAGGCGGCAAGAACGCCGCAAACGACTCGAGCGCAGCATCCAAATTGTGCGTCGCCTCGGTTTTTCTTCCCTGTTCATATCGGTCATATTTTTTGCAGGCGTTTTTTAGAAACACCATGGTTTCCTGGCCAAACCCAAGCGTTTTATCGAGACAGCGATGCGTACCGACCATGTAGAGCAAACTCAATAGGACAACGCTGGCCACAACGCCGATAGCCGCGGCGACCAAACCCTTTCGACGCAAGCGGCACTTGTCATTTGTCATGATTCCGCCCTTTGCCCGTCCGCCGTCGCTCCTGCCTTGTAATTGCTCACAATACGATCAATCGTGCCGTCCCGATCCATGTCGAACAGCACGGTATTGAGGTTTTTGACGTACTCCCCCTCATAGCTGTTCTCAAACGCAACGCCCAGGTCAACTGTCATAACGTTGTCGGCAAACACGCGATAAACACCGGGATACTGCGCGACGAGCCGGTCGAGCGATTGAACGTCCGCCATCCAACAGTCAACATAACCTTTGACCAGGGCAGCTTTGCAGAGTTCGGCAGAGCCATATGATTTGATGTGCACATCCGGCGAGATACCCAGGTCCCCGGCAAGCAATCGGCGTTCACTCACCGAACCCGCAATCACCGCAATGGTCTTGCTTCCATCGAGAGACGTCAAACCCTTGATACCACTCGTTTTCTTGGCGGCGACCGAGACTGTCACGGTCAGATACGGCTCAGTCCAGTAATAAACGTCTTCGCGATAATTGGGCGAATAGTCGCACCACAGACAATCGATATCGCCGTTTTTGAGCAGGCGATCGCGATCATTCCAAGATATGTCAACAAATTGCGGTTTGATTCCAGCACGCTTGCAGGCCTCGCGGGCGATATCGATATCGATACCGGCGTAATCGCCTGTGGTATCGACATACACATAGGGGTCATTATCCGTAACGCCAATCTTGAGCACCGGGAGATCTTTATCGGCTTCATTCGAGGAGGAAGGACTGCGTCGAACGGTATACGTCAGGGCGCCCGCACAGACGGCAACAAAGAGTATGAGCACAAACGAGACGATAGCGCCTCGTTTAATACGTCTGGGCACGTGCCTCCTTTCATCAAAACAGCAGCCGAATTTTCATTCTATTACCGGAGCCTGCGGCAGCAACGAAAAAAAGCGCCTCGCCCAAGACGGGCAAGGCGCCAATGGTTGAAATGTATCCGCAAGCGGTCGAATAAAGCCAGCCTACTCGAAGCTCAGCTGCTCCAGACGATCAAAGACCGTGTCGATAC
The DNA here is from genome assembly GCA_934655835.1 of uncultured Collinsella sp. The sequence continues at coordinate 9,822 of CAKUHM010000035.1, forward strand.
GGGTGAGGAAGTCCCACGGATCAAAGATCTCGTCGAGCTTCTCCTGGCTGACGGTGCAGCGCGGGTCGGCCTCGAGACGCTCCTTAAAGGTGGGGCCGGAGACACAATCCTGCACCTCGTGCCAGGTTGCCATGGCGTTCTCCTGCACGATGGCATAGGCGTCCTCGCGGGTGATGCCCGTGTCGACGAGGGCCAGCAGCACCTTGGAGGAGAAGATGAGGCCGCGGGTCTTATTGAGGTTGGCCATCATGCGGGCAGGGTACAGCTGCAGGCCGTCGATAACGCGGATGAGGCACTGGAACATGTGGTCGAGGGCGATGAAGCTGTCGGCCTGGGCGACACGCTCGGCAGAGGAGTGCGAAATGTCACGCTCGTGCCACAGGGCGACGTTATCGAAGGCAACCTGGGCGTTGGACTTCACGGCGCGCGACAGACCGCAGACCTTCTCCATGGTGATGGGGTTGCGCTTGTGCGGCATGGCGGAGCTGCCCTTTTGGCCCTTACGGAACGGCTCCTCGGCCTCGAGCGTATCGGTCTTCTGCAGATTGCGAACCTCGGTAGCGATGCGCTCGCAGGTGGCCGCGGTGGTGGCGAGAACGCCGGCGAGATAGGCGTGATGGTCGCGGCTGATAACCTGCGTGGACAGCGGGTCGTGAACCAGACCCAGGTGCTCGCAGACATACTCCTCGACAAACGGCTCGATGGAGCTGTACGTGCCAACAGCGCCCGAGATGGCACCGAAGGCAACATTCTTGCGGGCGTCCTCAAGACGATCCAGATCGCGCTTGAGTTCCCAGGCCCAAGAGCCGAACTTCATGCCGAAGGTCATCGGCTCGGCGTGGATGCCATGAGTGCGGCCGGCACAGAGCGTGTTGCGCTCCTCAAAGGCGCGACGCTTGCAAATCTCGCCGAGCT
>CAKUHM010000036.1 GCA_934655835.1 uncultured Collinsella sp.
GGATTGGCTAGCGCTGGGCGGCGTCTTCTAGGAGGGCGTCCCAGATGGCGAGTGCTGCGGCTGCTTCGGCTACGGGGACGGCGCGCGGGACGATGCAGGGGTCGTGGCGGCCGTGGACCGAGAGCTCGGCATTTTCCATGGCGTCCATGTCCACCGTCTGCTGCTCGCGGCCAATCGAGGGCGTCGGCTTTACGGCCATGCGCCACATGACGGGCGCGCCGGTCGAAATACCGCCCAGAATGCCGCCGGCGTTGTTGGACTCGACCGCAATCTCGCCGGTTTCGGCATCTACTCGGTACGGATCGTTGTTCTCGCTGCCGCGCATGGCTGCTACGGCAAAGCCCATGCCAAACTCCACACCCTTCACGGCGGGAATGCCAAACGCGATCTGCGCGATGCGGTTCTCGATGCCGTCGAACATGGGGTCGCCGATGCCCGCGGGCAGGCCGTAGATGCCGCACTCAACGATTCCGCCGATGCTGTCGAGCTCATCGCGTGCGGCCAGAATCTCCTCGCGCATGCGGCCGGCGGCAGCGGCATCAATGCAAGGCAGGTCGTTCTCCAGGATCGCCTTGCGGTCGGCCTCGCGATAGACCATGTCGTCCATGGGGAGGTCGGAAATGCCGCCGATCTGTGCCACGTGCGCCATCACCTTGATGCCGCGGGCCTCGAGCGCCTGCAGCGCGATACCGCCGGCGATGCATAAGGGCGCCGTCAAACGGCCGGAGAAGTGTCCACCGCCGGCGACGTCGTGCATGTTGTGATACTTCACTCGTGCCGGGAAATCCGCATGGCCCGGGCGGGGCTTGCGGCGCAGCTCGGAGTAGTCCTTGGAGCGCGTGTTGGTGTTCTCGATAATCGCGGCGATGGGCGCGCCGGTGGTATGTCCATCGACAACACCGGCGATGATGTGGGCGGCGTCGTCCTCGCGGCGTTTGGTCGCGGTCTCGTCGCGACCGGGGGCGCGACGGTCGAGGAAGGCCTGCAGCTTCTCCTGGTCCACGGCGATGCCCGCCGGGATGCCATCGAGCGAGCAGCCGATGGCGGGGGAGTGCGACTGGCCGAAGATGCTTAAGTGCAAGACGTTGCCAAAGGTCGAGGACATGCTATTCCTCCTCGAGTGTGACCTTGCCGCCCAGCAGGCGGTAGTGGTCGAAGAAATCGGGATAGGACTTGTTGACGGCCTCGGCGCCGTGGATCACGACCTCGCCGGTGGCGCGGCTCGCGGCGATAGCGGCCATCATGGCGATGCGATGGTCGTTGTGCGAATTGACCTCGCCGCCGGTGAAGGCATTGACACCCTTGATGATGAGGTCATCGCCGGCTATGCGCACCTGCGCGCCCAGCGCGGTGAGCTCGCGGGTCGTCGTGACCAGGCGGTCGGATTCCTTGATGCGCAGACGGGCGCAATCGCGGATAAAGGTGCGGCCCTGCGCCAGCGAGGCTACGGCCGAGATGACGGGCACCAGGTCAGGAATGTCGTGGGCGCTCATCTCAAAGCCGGCGAGCTTGTCGGACTGCACGGTGGCGGCGTTGGTGGAGCGCACGATGCGGGCGCCAAAGCGCGAAAGCGCGGCGAGCACGTTTCGGTCGCCCTGCGCGGAGCTCAGGGATACGCCCTCCACGGTGATGGGGTCGGCGCCGATAGCGCCGGCGCACAGCCAAAAGGCGGCGTTGGACCAGTCGCCCTCGACAGCAACGCTGCCGGGCGTGCGGTACGAGCCGCTGCTCACGCGGAAGTTCGTGACCTCGGGCTGGCCGTCCTTGGCCGGAATGCGCTCGACGTTGACCTCGACGCCAAAGGCCTTCATGGCCTGGATGGTCAGGTTGATGTAGGGGCGGCTCTCAATGAGGCCGGTCACCTGAACGCAGGAGGGCTGGGCCAGCAGCGGAGCCGCTAGCAGCAGACCGGAGATGTACTGCGAGCTCACGTTGCCCGGCAGCACAAAGGTGCCCGGGCGCATGCGGCCGCTCGTCTTGAGCGGAAAGCCACCCAAGCCCTGCAGGTCGCAACCGGCGGCAATAATCTCGTCCGAAAGCGGGGAGAGCGGGCGGGCGCCCAGGCGACCCTGGCCCACAAAGGTGGCCTCCGCGCCCAGCGCGCAGGCGACGGGCAGCATAAAGCGGAGGGTGGAGCCGCTCTCGCCGCAGTCGAGCGTACCGCCGGCAAGGGCTTTGAGCAGGCCAAATTCAACGCTCTTCATGGTGGGATGGACCTGGAAGCCGTCCTCGACGGTCTCGATACGGGCGCCGAGCGCCGTGAGGCAGCGAACCGTGGCCTCGATATCGGCGCAGGTGGTGTTGCAGGTGACGTGCGTCTCGCCGTTGGCAAGTGCGGCGCAGATGATCAGGCGGTGCGCCATCGACTTGGACGCGATGGCGGGAACGGTGCCCTTGAGCGGGGACGGGGTGATGCGGGCTAGCATGCGGAAGCGTCTCCCTTCTGGCCGAGGCCTTCGGCAATTAAATCATGGAAGGTGGAAAGCGGTGTGCGGTCGATGCTGCAGCGGCCAATGCCGTGCGGAATCACCAGGTCGATGGTGTCGCCCGCGCGCTTCTTGTCGTGGAGCGCCTCGGCAAAGACGGCATCGGCATCTAGGTCGCAGCGGGTCTTGAGGCCATGGCGGGCGCAGAGTTCCTCAATACGATCGGGCAGTGCAGCATCGCAAACGCCGTGCAGGGCCGCGGCGCGCGTGATGATGCCCATGCCGATCGACACACAGTTGCCGTGTCCGAGCTCAAAGTGCTCGCAGGCCTCGACGGCGTGTCCGGCGCTGTGTCCAAAGTTGAGGAGCTTGCGCTGGTTGGTTTCGCGCTCGTCGGCGACGACCACGGCGCGCTTGATGTCGATATTGCGGGCGATGATGAGCGCTACGCGGGCCACATCGCGGTTGAGCAGCTCCAGCGTGAGCGGGGTCTTCTCGAGCTCTTCGAAGAGCTCCGGGTCGGCGATCACGGCGTGCTTGACGACCTCGCCGCAGCCGTCGGCGAACTGCTCGGGCGTGAGGGTGGCCAGGCACCCCACGTCGGCGATAACCACGCTCGGCTGCCAAAAGGCGCCGGCCAAGTTCTTGCCGGCAGCCAGGTCGATGGCGGTCTTGCCTCCCACCGACGAATCCACCATGGCGAGCAGGCTCGTGGGGATCTGCACAAACTTGCAGCCGCGCATGTAGGTGGCGGCCACAAAGCCCGCCACGTCGCCCACGACACCGCCGCCGAGTGCCACGATCACGTCGGAGCGCGAAAGCTCGTGCTCGGCCACAAACTCCAAAATGGCAACATAGGTTTCGGCGCGCTTATGGGCCTCGCCGGCTTCGAAGGTGCAGATGCTCACCTCGTAGCCTGACGCCTCCAGGCTCTGCTTAACGGGCATCTGGTAGAGGGGGCCCACGTTGGTGTCTGTCACGATGACGGCCTTGGTGCCGCCGGCGGTGGCGCGCGCAAGCTCGCCCGCTTGCTCCAGCAAAAACGTGCCCACATGCACCTGGTAGGGGCGTGCGGTGTCGATATCGATGGTAATCGCCATAAGCTTCGGTCCTTTCGACCTGGCGTGATGGGTGGTCTAGTGGGAGGCCTCGTCGTCGAGTGCGCGCTTAATGCGGTCGCCCTCGGCAAGGAGGTTCTCCAGATAGCGCTGGTTGCGGTCCTTGAGTGCACGGCTGTAGGCGCCGAGCGATTCGATGAGATGGTCGATCTCGAAGGCGAGAGCGTCAGCGTCGTCGATCATGAGCTCGGACCACATCTGTGGGTTGAGGTGTGCCACGCGGGTGAGGTCGCGGTAGCTACCGGCCGAAAAGCCATGGTGGACCTGAGCGGTCGGGCTTTTGACGTAGGCGTTGGACACCACGTGCGCAAGCTGGCTCGTAAAGGCAATCACGCGGTCGTGCTCGGCGGCGCTGGTCACGCTGAACTTGCCAAAGCCCAGGGGTCGCACCATCTCGCGTACCTGGCCCAAGAGCTCCAGCTTAAGCGCATCGTCCACCGCGGGCGGCACGAGCACCAGCGGTGCGCCCTGGAACAGGTCGGCGCGGGAGTGCGCATAGCCCGAGAACTGCGTGCCCGCCATGGGGTGCGCGCCCACAAAGTAGAAGCCGTGCTCGCGGGCGAGCTCAAAGGCGCGCTCGCACACGATGCCCTTGACGCCCACGGTGTCGATGACCACGGGGCCCATGATGGCCTCGGTGTCGGTGGCGTCGGCGAGCGCCTGGGCGTGCGCCTCGAGCCACTCGATGCACGCCTCGGGGTAGCAGGCCAGCACGATAATGTCGCACTCGCCGAGCGTCTCGTTGTTGAGCTCGCCGGCGACGGTGCCCATGCTGGCTGCCGTCATGACATCGTCATCGGGATCCCAAGCCAGCACACGGACGCCCGCCTGCGCATAGCCGCGGGCGAAGCTGCCGCCGATGAGGCCCAGGCCTACAATGCCGGCGCACTTGGGGCCGCCCTGGTTAACGCGTGCGTTTCTCACCGTTCCCATTTGCTACTCCTGAACGGTCTCTTGGCAGACGACCTCGCGGATGGCGCGGATGCGGCGCATGGTGTCGTCGAACTGGTCGGGGGTGAGGGCCTGAGCGCCGTCGGACCAGGCGTGGCTCGGGTCGTCGTGGACCTCGATCTCCAGGCCGTTGGCACCGCAGGCGGTCGCGGCGAGCGCCATGGGCTCAACGTAGCGGGTGTAGCCGGTGGCGTGGCTGGGGTCGGCGACGACGGGCAGGTGCGACAGGTGGTGCAGCACCGGCACGGCGTTGAGGTCGAAGGTGTTGCGGGTGCGGGTCTCGAAGGTGCGGATGCCGCGCTCGCACAGGATGACGTTGTCGTTGCCCTCGCTCATGATGTACTCGGCGGCCATGAGCAGCTCGTCGATCGTGCCGGACATGCCGCGCTTGAGCAGAATTGGGGTCTGCGTCTTGCCGACCTCCTTGAGCAGGGGGAAGTTCTGGGCGTTGCGGGCGCCGATCTGCATGACGTCGATCTTCTTGTCCAGGAAGATCTGCACGTCGCGCGGGTCCATGATCTCGGTGACGATCGGCATGTCGAGCTCGGCAGACGCCTCGCACAGCAGGTCCAGGCCGGCGGGGCCCATGCCCTGGTAGGCGTACGGGGAAGTGCGGGGCTTGTAGGCACCGCCGCGCAGCATCGTGGCACCGGCGGCCTTCACGCGGCGGGCGATGCGGATGAGGTTCTCGCCCTCGACGGAGCACGGGCCGGCGATGACCTGGAACTGATCGCCGCCGATCTTGACGCCGTGGCCGCAGTCGATGACGGAGTCTTCGGGGTGGAACTTGCGGTTGGCGCGCTTGAACGGCTCGGAGACGCGCTGCACGCGCTCGACGACGTCCATGGACTCGAGCAGGAACGGGTCGATCTTGGTCGTATCGCCCACCAGGCCGATGATCGTCTCATTCTCGCCGCGCGAGACATCGGTCTTCAGGCCCTTTTTCTCAATCCAGCTGACGATATGGCTGACGGCCTCGTCGCTGGCGCTCTGCTTTAAAATTGCAATCATGGTGTGCCTCTCACATCGATGGATAACCCTTGCAAAAACGGCCCGCATCGCGAGCCGTGTATATATGGTGCATGAGAGTTTATACTATCTGATTCGCTTTTGCCTTCTAAAGTGAGCCGTTGCGCAGCGTCTTCCTCGGAATTGCAAAGCTTTTTCTTTTATTTTGATAGCCCGTGGTGCACTTGGGTATAATGCCAAACGTTGGCCCTATTAGCTCAGGGGATTAGAGCGTCTGCCTCCGGAGCAGAAGGCCGTTGGTTCGAATCCAACATGGGGCACCATCGAACGTAAGACCGTCCGAACCTCGCATGGTCCGGGCGGTTTTTCTTATACCGACGCGACGTGATGGGACGTGGTATGGCAGCAACGGATATCGAGCGCGGACTCTCGACCGCCGAGGTCGAGGAGCGCATCGCCGCCGGTAAGATCAACCGCAACATGGAGCTCAAGACCAAGTCGGTCAAAGAGCTCATCATCGAGAACCTCTGCACGCTGTTCAATTTGATCAACGTGATCTTGGCGTTCCTGGTCATTTTGACCGGTTCGTTTAAGAATCTGACGTTCCTGTTCGTGGTGTTCTTGAACACCGCTATCGGCGTCATTCAGTCCATGCGTTCCAAAAAGATGGTCGATAAGCTCACTCTGCTGACCTCCAAGAAGGCCATCGCGGTGCGCGACGGCGCCGAGGTGGAGCTCGACCTGGATCAGATCGTGCTCGACGACATCATCCGCCTGGGGCGCGGCGACCAGATTCCCGCTGACGCCGTGGTGGTTTCGGGCGAGGCGCTCGTGAACGAGAGCCTGCTGACGGGCGAGAGTGACCTTATTAAGAAACAGCCCGGTTCCGAGCTCATGAGCGGCAGCTTTATCGACTCGGGCCTGCTGCGCGCCCGCGTGATCCATGTCGGCGCCGACAACTACGTAGCCAAAATTAATAACGAGGCCAAGTACGTCAAAAAGGTCAATTCCGAGATCATGAACGCGCTTAACGCCATCGTGCGCTTTGCGAGCATCATCATGATCCCGCTCGGTTTGGCGTTGTTTGCCTCGAGCGTGAGCGAGCTGTGGGATGCCGCGGGAACCCCAGGCGATAGCGCGCTTTCGTGGTGCTTCTCCGAGCTGTTGGCTGGCCATGTGCCTTCGTCAGCGCTGCTGTCCACGGTGGGCGCCCTGCTGGGCATGATCCCGCAAGGCCTGGTGCTGCTGACCTCGTCGGTGCTCGCTATTGCCACGGTGCGCCTGGCGCGTCGCAAGGTGCTGGCGCAGCAGCTCTACTGCATCGAGACGCTCGCTCGTGTCGACGTGCTGTGCCTGGACAAGACGGGCACCATCACGTCGGGTCGCATGGAGGTCGAGGGCACGTATCCGCTGCCGATCGAGGGCTTTGGCATGGGCGCGGGGGAGGGTGACGCCGCCGTTCCCGTCGATACCACGGTGCTCGATTTTGCGCTCGCCAACGTGGCGCGTGCCACCTCGGCAGACGCCAACGAGACCTGTCAGGCGCTGCTCAACTATTACGCCGATCGCCCGGTCGAGGTGTCCGAGCCGCTGTCGGTCATTCCGTTCTCGTCCTCCAAAAAGTGGAGCGGCGCGTCGTTTGCGCAGGGCTCCTATGTGATGGGTGCGGCGCAGTTCGTGCTTTCGGAGCGTGTGTTTTCGCAGGTCGAGAACCGTGTCGCCGAGCTTGCCGATACCTGCCGCGTGCTCGTGGTGGCGCGCGTGGACGGCTTTACGCCCGATGGCGATATGGTGGGCGAGGCCGAGCCCGTGGGCTTTGTGACCATCCGCGACGAGATTCGTACCTCGGCGGCCGAGACCATCGGCTACTTTAACGAGCAGGGCGTGATCCTCAACGTGATCAGTGGCGACGACCCGCGTACGGTGTCGTCGATCGCGCGCGTGGTGGGCGTGCCGGGTGCGGACGCTTATGTGGACGCCACGACGCTCGATACGCCGGCCAAGCTCGATGCGGCGGTGGACCGCTATCACGTGTTTGGTCGTGTGACCCCGCAGCAGAAGCGCGAGCTCGTGCAGGCGCTCAAGCGCCGCGAGCACACCGTGGCCATGACGGGCGACGGCGTCAACGACGTACTGGCGCTCAAGGAGGCCGACTGCTCCGTCGCCATGGCGGCTGGCTCCGATGCCGCGCGCAACGTGGCCGAGATCGTACTCGTCGACAACGACTTTGCCTCGATGCCCGCCGTGGTGGCCGAAGGCCGTCGCTCCATCAACAACCTGCAGCGTTCGGCTTCGCTGTTCTTGACCAAGACGCTGTTCTCGATGGGCCTGGCGGCGCTGTGCATCGCGCTGCCGCCGTACCCTTTCGAGCCCATCCAGATGACGCTCATTAACTTCTTCTGCATCGGCGCGCCGGGCTTTGTGTTGGGCCTGGAGCCCAACAATGCTCGCGTGAAGGGCGCGTTTTTGACCAACGTGCTCAAGCGTGCGCTGCCGGCGTCGCTTGCGGTCATTTTGGCTGCGGCGCTCGATATCTTTGTGGCGCGCGTGTTTGGCTTTAGCCAGCTCACGCTGTCTACGATGTGCCTGCTTACGTCGTGCGCGGCGAGCGTCAGCCTGATCTGGCGCATCTCACAGCCGCTTACTCCTTTGCGCGTGGTGCTCTTTGTGTTTGTCGTCGCCGGCATTTTGACGGGTGTTATCGGGTTCCCGGCTCTGCTGTCCATCGCCAACCTGTCGGTGATCCAGATGGTTATCTTGGCGGTTATCGTTGTCTTTACCTGCTTGGTGTTCTTTAAGCTCGCCACGATGATGGATTCGCTTAAGCCGCGCCGCCGTCATGCGGCTACCGGCTTTGGTCGTGGCGTGCGCGTCCGCTTAGGTCGCGGTGGCGGCAAGGTAAGCTCGACGGGCTCGACGGCCGAGCGCTTTGCCAAGCGTGTCGCCGCCGATATGGCGCAGCGCCGTGAGGAGCGTACTGCGCGCGAGGCGGAGGCCCGCGCGCTCGAGGGCGTGGCCCAGGGCCAACCGCAGCCCAAGAAAAAGAAGAGCACGGGCGCCAAGCGCTCCCGCGTGACCAAATCGCCCCAAGGCATCAAAGTCTCAATGTCCAGCAAGAAGAATAAGCCCGTAAAGAAGGCCTAACCCCAACGCCTCCTGCAGTTGCGGTGAAATAGGGACTGTTTAAGCGTTTCAGTCTTCAATTCAATCCCTATTTCACCGCAACTGCGGGGCGAGCGGCGATGTTGAATTGGTGCCTTGTGTCTGTGGGGGCGTAGCGATGCTATGCTCTAACCTCGATTGTTTGAATTGCTCCGAAAAGAGGATGCCGTGATCTGCCCGCATTGCCTTAAGACCATCGAGGACGGCGCCTCGTTCTGCCCCTACTGCAACGCCTATGTGGGTCCGGGCGATGGTCCGGAGCACACCGAGTTCGTGTTCTGTGAGGGCTGCGGTGCCCGTCTTTCTCCGCATGATCGTACGTGCCCCAAATGCGGACGCCCCGCTCCGGGTATCCTCTCCGAGGACGCGGCCGCATCCGACCTGGCAGCGGGCCGCACGGCGGGCTTTCCGCGCCTAACGCAAGAGCAGATCGATACCGAGGTGCCGCATGCGCCGGCCTCTGCCGCTGCGGTGCTTTCGGACGCCGCCGACCCCAATGAGACCTGCGTGCTGCCGGCTTTCGATAAGGATTTCGGTATCCCCAAGGTCGATATCCCGATGCCGGTTTCCCTGCATGAAGACACTCAAAAATCCAAGCGCAAGGTGCACCCCGACGAGGACGCCTACCATAAGCACAAGCGTCATATCCCCAAGCCGCTTATCGTTATTGCGGTGCTTGCCGTCGTGTGCGGTGGCGCTTATTGGTTTGTGACGGCCGATCCCATGGGTGTCATGCCCGGCTTCTATGTCCAGTTTGGCCAGGCCGCGCAGACCACGTTCCCCACGCGTCAAAAGGGCGAGGCGACCGAGGACGACACCAAGCAGGACGATCCTGCCGAAGTGGTCCAGGAAGAAACCGTGCTCACCGATGACCAGCTCTATACCAGGCTCGATGGTCTGTATCAGACCATCGTGTCGTACGGCAACGAGGATCAGATTGGCGAGGTCATCGACTCGTTCAACAACGGCTATCTCCGCTCTCCGCTCTCCACGCGTCAGGAGCTGTCGCAGAGTGCCTACGCTCTGCGCGACCAGATCAAAAAGACGCAAGATGAGCTCAACAACCTGAAAGTACAGGACGATACGGTCTATGCGGATGACATTGCCCACTTAAAGCAGCTTGCCGAGTGGATGTATGAGCGCGTCGACGTGATCTGCCAGAGCTGGGATATCTCGCTGGCCATTCCCGATGGCGAGTCGATGAGTTCCCACCAAAGCGAGATTCTGGCGCCCATCGCGCAGGGCGGCAACAGCGCGCTGAACCAGTACGATGCCAATGTGGGTTCCTGGAAGCCGCAGCAGCGTTCCTAAAATTAGTTCGCCATAGTCGGCATAACCTACGTGCGCAATTGATGTAAGCCCGTGCTTATTGCTACAATTCGTACAAATATGCTTTAAACGCACGAGGAAGGAACCGCATGTTTGGTTTTAAGAAAGAGCTCTACACGCCCGAGTATCAGCTTGTCGGCGACGAGTGCGCCGTAATCGAGACGTCGAAGGGTACCATCAAGGTCAAGTTTGACGGCGAGGGCGCTCCCATTCATGTCGCGAACTTCTGTGAGCTTTCCACGATGGGCTTCTATGACGGCCTTAAGTTCCATCGCTATGTGCCCGGTTTTGTTATCCAGGGCGGCGACCCCAATACCCGCGACATGTCCGGCGCCGACGTCGCTGCCGGCCTTGAGGGCCCCGACGGCATGCCCGGTACCGGTGGCCCCGGCTACTGCATCAAGGGCGAGTTTGCCACCAATCCGCGCAACAGCCATGTCGATGGCGCCCTTGCCATGGCACGCTCCATGGATCCCGATTCCGCGGGTTCGCAGTTCTACTTCTGCCTGGGTGCCCAGCATAACCTCGATTCCGGTTACACCGTCTTTGGTACCACGGTCGAGGGTCTCGATGTGATTTCGCAGCTGCGTGCCGGCGACGAGATCGTCCATGTCGAGATCGTTCACGAGTAAAGGGGACTTCCTTGAATAGCCAGCTGATCCAACAGGGCCGCGCCGCTTACCGCGCGGGTGATTTTTCCGCTGCAGCCCAGATGCTTGGGGCGGCAAAGACTCCCGATGAGATTATGGGCGAGGCCGA
>CAKUHM010000037.1 GCA_934655835.1 uncultured Collinsella sp.
AGCGATATAACGCCACGGAACAGGCTGGCTGGCAGGCGTGATCTCGATCTTAACCGACCCGCTCTTTGTCACATAGTCATTCGCGGTGATGCGGTAATTGACCGTTACGGAGCAGACCTCGTCCCCGTCATCACGCTGAACATCCGTATAACTCGGAGCCTTCGTTGTCCATTTGTCGCTCCCATCAACGTTGTACTCGATCGTCATGTCGGCAGGAGCATTTTCCACCGAGATGTTGACGCCATGCGGCTGCCCGTCATAGACGCCCTCGAATCCCTCGGCCGTCACATTTTCGAACTGCGTGCCCGTGATGGTCCAGCATGCGAATGTCGAGCCTGTGTAGTTGCCCATGCCCTTGATATAGACCAAGTAGTACGGGTAATAGGAATTGGAGCTGGGAGGATCGACCGCACTCACCGTGCTATACGTCGGGTCACTATCAATCTCGTAGTCACCATCCTTGACGAAATACGACCAGCTTTGAGTGTCGTAGTTGTAGACCTTAACAGAGAAACTCGGCGTAATCTTCTTACCCGTCCACGGGTACGCACGAACTGTCTCACCATTGATCTTGGTGTCTTCTCCGCCATTATTGAATTCAAACGTGATCCCGCTGACATCGCGCAAATCAAGCGGCTTAATCTGGAACTCGCGGGTGAGCGTCAGGGCGTCATCCTGGCCATCGACCTTAACTTTGGACTCGATACGGTAAATACCCGCATCGGTAGGAACTTGTTCCAGTGGCTCGCCCTTGCTGTCGCCCCAGTTCGAGAGCTTGTAATACTGAGACCCAGAGATACGGACGCCTTCCGTCGAGACAATATCGTCTCGAGCATAGCCGCTCTTATTCGACATTGTCAGCGTCGGATTGACCGCGCCGCTACCATATGTAATGCCGAGCTTTCCTTCGCTCACCGTCGCCCCATCGATGCCCAGCTCGACGGCATAACCATTTTTGTAGTTGCAATCGCTCGGGCGCATCTTGCCTGAGCAGGTGACCTTCAGTTGACATGAGCTGTTGGCAGCCTTTTCCACCGACCACACATGCTCATGCGGCAGGCGCGAGGCGTACACGTATCCGTCGACCGTCTTTCCGATGCCGACGCTCGGATCGTCCGCAGTAACACGAGAGCGCAGATCGGTCTCTTCGATGCCGCAGGTGCCGAGCGGCCACTGCGTGCCCGTATAAGAGCCCAACTGATCGTCCTTAAGCGACAGCTGGACCTTACCTGTGAAGGTATCGGCAATGTTTAATTTGCCGAGGTAGTAAACCCCCGGGGTATCGAGCGCGAGACCCCGAGCGCCCTTATCGCCGTTAGTAGTAATGGTCGTGTTGCCAGCAAGCGTCACCGTTCCGCGAGCATACACAGTGTTTCGACGCGTGTTCGCATCGGCATAGTAGTACGTGCCCTCGGCATAGGTGTCGGATATCTTCGTATTGTTGAGCGTGCATGAAGAGTCCTTAGCAACCGCGATTGCACTCGTCATGACCATATCTTGTGTATAGTTCGCCGCCTCTTGCGTCGATGTGATGGTACAACCGTTCAGCGTGACATCCGCATTATTGACAACAATGTTGCCAGCATGGGTGTGCTCGTTCATATCCGGCACTGCAAGCTCTTTGCACCAGATCGATTCTTGTTGATTGTTCTTGAATGTGCAGTTGTTGAGCACGACCTTGGGCTTGCGACCACGGCCCACGACACTTAGCGCGCCAGCGCAGTCATCTCTATTATCCGTAAATTCACAGTTGCTGAACGTGACGTCCAAACTCTTTGCACCATTCGCCGACCTGAGGATCGTAAGCGGCGCCGGGGAGGCTTCATAATCTGTTGTGATGTTGCGATAGTCGCAACTGCCATGATAATTCGCAGCGTTCCTTGTGCAATTCCAGTTGCTGACCTTGACATTGTCGAAAGTCGCCGTTTCGCCATAGGCCATCGTACCGTACAGTGCAATTGCCCTCTTAGACACCTTTGAGTCTACCGTCTTAAGCTCGATGCCGGAAACCTTAAGGTTCAGGCTGTCGGAGACCCCATTTTTATCGGCACCATCGCCGTAACCGTCTTTTCTTCCGGCATTGTCGGACAAAAAGCTCTTGCCGTTACAATAGACGGGAGTCCTGCCATTCCCGTTGGTTCCAATGAACTCGATATAGCCGCCGTCGAGCACAAAGAGCTCGTCGCCGCTAGCTCTTTTGTCTTTAATGGAACCATTCCAGCGACCTTGACACGCATTCTCGGTGAGATAGATGCGCGTCGGATCTTGCTCGGTACCACCTTTTACGACGTAGTGGTTGATCTTGATCTCTCCGCCAACAACGTAATCCTCACCCGCCTTGAGCGTCACCGTGTCGGCAACGTTGGGGTTGGTACTCTCTGTTTGGGCGATCTTCACGTTCGAAGGAATATCCGCCGTTGTCGCCGCGCTTGCCACCGCCGGCGTTGCCACGAGCGTGCATGCCACGGTGGCGATGCCCAGCAGGCGCGTCAGAGCGGCGCGCATCCCCATCTTCTTCTCCCTCATCGTGCAGCTCCCCTTATCCCTATGCTCTCGCGATACTCGGCATCGCTTGGCGCTGGCGGCTGGCATAATCCACGGCCAGCCACCAGCATCTGTTGACATGTTTATCCACGAATTATTTTGCGGCGGCACTTTCTAACACCCTGCCGCTCGGCGCGAGTTGCACACCGTGGGGCGCAAATGGGATGCGCCTCCGCAAGCGGTACGCGCCCGATATGGCAAAATCGAACTACAAAGGGGGCTCAGAATGCTCAAGATTATTGCCTGCGACGACGACGTCGCTTTTCTAGATAGACTGCACCGGATGATCGACCGTTGGTCGAGCGAGACGGGCACGGCGGTCGACCTTGCGCTCGTCACGCGCGGCGAGGACCTGCTGGCCCGCCACGCCGCATCGCGCGCCGACATCATCCTGCTCGATATGATCATGCCGCTCGTCAACGGCATGGACACCGCACGCGAGCTGCGCCAGTCCGATACCGCCGTGCGCCTGGTGTTCCTCACCTCGTCGCCCGAGTTTGCGCTGGAGTCCTACGAGGTCCGTGCCTTCGACTACCTGCTCAAGCCCGTGGCATACGAGCGCCTGGCGCAGCTGCTCGACGAGCTTTCGAGCATGCGCCCATCGGCGACCGACGAGCTCGTCATCAAAACGTCCTTTGGCTACCATGCCCTGCGCTTGTCCGACATCGAATATGCCGAGGCGCGCAACAAGCACGTGGTCTTCCATCTGCGCGACGGACGCGATATCGAGGCGCTCGAGTCGTTCCGCAGCGTCGAGGACCGCTTGGCGCAAAACGCGGTCTTCTTTAAATGCCATCGCAGCTACCAGGTCAACCTGCGCAACATCGATCATTTCGATCGGACGGAAATCGTCATGCGCTCGGGCGCGAGCATTCCGCTTTCGCGCAGCAGCAAGCAAGGTTTCCAGGACGCCTACTTTGCGGTGCGCTTTGAGGGCGGGAGGCGCTGATGCCTGCATCGGTCGAAATGGTTCTTTGGGCGATTCACCACGCCACGACGCTGCTCTTTGGCGTTTTTGCCTCGGCGGCGCTCTGCGGTGTCGAAATCAATCGACGCCATGCGCTCGAATTGCTGGGAATCGGTGCCGCAACCGGCGCCGCCTTCTCGATCGCCAACGCCGTTGGCGGTGAGCTGTTTGCGCGGCAGGCTTACCCGCTCGTCGTGCACCTGCCGCTTATCGTCTACCTATGCGGGCGCTACCGCTTAAGTCCGCTGCTCGCGGCATTGGGCGTCACCAGCGCCTACCTGAGCTGCCAGTTTAGCAACTGGATGGGTATCGCCGCATTCGCAGTCACCGACTCGCAGGTTGCATACTACCTTGCGCGCATTGCAACCACGCTCGGCGTCTTTGCCGTCCTCCTACACTGGGCCGGCGATATCGGTCCGCGTCTGGCGATTAAAAGCCCCACCGAGCTGGGCATTCTTTTAATTCTGCCGCTCGTCTACTACATCTTTGACTACGCTACCAACGTCTACACCACGCTGTTCCACTCGGGCTCGGTGGTGACCGTTGAGTTTTTGGCCTTTGCCCTTTGCGCCTTCTACCTTATGTTTCTCGCCGTCTATCTGCGCGAATACGAGGCAAAGGAAGTCGCCGAGCGTGAGCGCTGGATGCTCGAAACACGCGACAGCGCGGCCATCAAAGAGCTCGAGGCCTGGCGCCAGTCCGGACGCGAGCTGTCGATTCTTCGCCACGACATGCGGCACTTTTTGCGCGGCCTGGCCGTTTTAATTGAGGAGGGCCACACCGACGAGGCGCTCGATCGCATCGATGAGCTCTGCGAGACCAACGACCGCACCGCCGTGCGCCGCTACTGCGCCAACGAGACCGTCAACATCGTGCTTTCGTCATTTAGCTCGGATATCAACAAGCACGGCATCGCCGCCGACCTGCGCGCCGCCGTGCCCGAAACCGTTCGCGTGAGCGATGCCGACCTGTTCAGCGTACTTTCGAATGCCCTGGAAAATGCCATCATCGCCGCAAGCGCCGCCCCCGAAGGCAAGCGCTTTGTCGACCTTGACCTGCGGCTTGAAGACGGCCAGTTGCTGCTTTTGGTTTCCAACACGTTTGGACGCGCGCCGCGTATGGTCGACGGCATGCCCGTGACCCAACACGCCGGCCATGGCTTTGGCACCAAGAGCATTAAGCTTGCCGTTGAGCGCATGAACGGCAACTGCCAGTTCCGCATCAACGGCGACCGATTTGAGCTGCGCGCTGTGATGTAGGGGCGCGACACTGGACTCGCGGCGCGACTCAACCGCCCTGGTCGCCTTGCCGGTGCAGGCCTGCTACAGCGGAGCCGCCGCCGGGGTCAGCTGCTTAATGTAGGCCCACATGCGCTGCTTGGCCACCTTGTCGGTGAGCGCCGCCTCAAAGCCATCGAGCGCGAGCACGCGGCGGCCCTGCACGTGGGCGACCAGGCCGGGCTTGAGCATGGCGGTATCGAAGTCATCAATCGCCACGAGCATGTCGGCATAGGTCTCGCGCATGACATCGGCCGCACTGTTGTCAAGCAGCAGCACCGCCTCGGGGTCCAAGGTCTCCAGCGCCTCACGGAATAGGTCGCACGGCAGAGCCTCGCCCGCCGCGACCGCCCCGTCACCCGCGCCGGCAACGCTTGCCAGGACGCAGAAATCCTCGGGTGCATAGCCGATAGCCCCGAGCGCCTTGCGCAGCGCGGCACCATCCGCGCCGGCGGCAAGCTCGCCACCCGAGCGCTCGGCCTCATCCAAATCGCCTTTGACCAGCACGATCGGCGAGCACGCATTGCCCGCGATGCGCACGCCACGCGCCGCAAGCGACGCGAGCTCCTGCTCGGTGGCCTGGGCGATGGCTTCTTTTTTCTGGCTTTGTGACGTGGGCATGCGCTCTCCAATCGTTTGCGTGCCCACCATTATATAAAAGAGCCGCCCGCGAGTGGTTGCTTTGCGGGCCGCTGGGTATAAGCACGGTCGTACTGAGTTTTACGCGGCCGAGCCGCGTCGCATTATGGAGGTCACCATGGCTGACATTAAGCAGATTACCCCCGAGAACTTCGATTCCATCGTTAACGACAACCTGCCCGTGCTGGTCGATTTTTGGGCCCCGTGGTGCGGGCCCTGCCGATCGCTCTCGCCCATCGTGGACGAGGTCGCCAACGAGCTTGCCGGCAAACTTGCCGTGGCCAAGTGCAACGTCGACGACAACCAGGACCTGGCCATGAAGTACGGCGTCATGAGCATCCCCACGCTGATCGTCTTTAAGAACGGCGAAGAGGTTGACCGCTCGGTCGGCGCCTTACCCAAGGCAAGGCTTCAGGCGCTGCTGGAGAAACATCTGTAATACGCTTGTTACGTATCTGCCGTCCATGAGCGGTTTTGCACCGCTCGCCGGAGCGCCGGGTGCAGGGCGCACGACCACGGATAGTATGGTAGACACAAACAGCCCCCAGTGAACGGGTGCGGGTCAGACGGACTCGCACCCGTTTTCTTATGCGGCGGCGCTCAGGGCGGGCGTAGTAGAATCTGAACCACTAGATTGCCCCAAACATAAGGAGATTTCCCATGCATGACGTTGGAATGAACATGAGCCAGCTTGCCATGAGCGTCAAGCAGGTCGACGACACCATCGAGCTCGCTCACGAGTGGAGCCATCAGCTGTTGCATGCGACCGAGAATTATGACATGGAGCGTATTGGCGCCAAGCTCGAGGCTGCCATGGCCGCGCTGCACGAGGCGCATGCCGCGCTCGAGGGCTACGAGGACGCCATCGAGGCCGACCACAACTCCGTCGGCTCTGTGAAGCTGGTGTAACGTGGCCGAGCACGAGCACGCGCACGGCTGCGAGCACGCACATGTTCACGGCGCGGGTGCCGAGGCGAGCTGTCGATGCAGTGGCTCCAGCTCCGAGCTGGTCCGCTTTTCGGTCACCGCGCCCGATGACCTGCTTCGTCGCTTTGACGAGCAGATCGCGCGCCGCGGTGACGTGGCCAACCGCTCCGAGGCCGTGCGCGACCTGATTCGCGCCTCGATCGCCAAGGAGCAGATGCGCACGCCCGACGAGCAGGTCATCGGATCGCTCACCATGATCTATGACCACCATACCGGCGACCTGACGCGCCGCCTGGACGAGGTGCAACACGACTACACCGACGAGATCGTCTCGACCATGCACGTGCACCTGGATCACCACAACTGCTTGGAGATTCTGGCGCTCAAGGGTCGCGGCGAGCGCGTTTACGAGCTGGCCGACCGCCTGCTGGGCCTGCGCGGCGTTAAGCACGGCGAGCTCACCTGCGCCGCCACCGGGCAAAGTCTAGGACTGTAGCGCACCTGCCAAAAAGGGACAGGTTTGTTTTGGCAGGTTTAGAAGTTTTACCTACCAAAATAAACCTGTCCCTTTTTGGTCGGTTTTGATGAGGAGAGTCGCATGCGGCATGTGCATATTCACGTGACGGGCATTGTACAGGGCGTTGGCATGCGGCCGTTTGTGTATCGCGAGGCCATGGCGCACGGCATCTGTGGCTGGGTGCTCAACGCGGGCGACGGCGTGCATGTCGAGGCGCATGCTTCGGGCGCAGCGCTCGACAGCTTTGTCGCCGCGCTGTCGGACCACGCGCCTGCGGCAGCCCGCGTGGAGCGTATTGACGTTGCGGATTTGGAACCCGGCACTTGGGATGCCGCCGACGAGCAGGGCTTTCGCATCGTGGCGTCACAGGATCAGACTGCGCATACGACGCTCATCTCGCCCGATATCGCTACCTGCGACGACTGCCTACGCGAGCTGTTCGATCCCGCCGACCGACGCTATCACTACCCCTTTATCAACTGCACCAACTGTGGGCCGCGCTTTACCATCATCCGGTCGCTGCCCTATGACCGAGCGGCTACCTCGATGGACCGCTTTCCCATGTGCCCCGCGTGCGCCACGGAGTATACCGACCCACTTGACCGGCGCTTTCATGCGCAGCCCGATGCCTGTTTTGATTGCGGGCCGCATATTACCTGGCGTGAGGCGGCGGGCGGTATGGAGCTCGAAAACTCGGGGGCGACGCCGGCTGTCGGCGACACGCGCGAGGCCAGCGACGCCATTATCGAGCGCTGTGTTGAATTACTTGCGGCCGGTGGCATTGTTGCCATCAAGGGCCTGGGCGGATTCCATCTGGCTTGCGACGCCGCCAACGAACAGGCGGTGACCGAGCTGCGCCGTCGCAAGCGCCGCAGCAACAAACCGCTTGCTGTTATGGTGCGCGACCTTGGCGGCGCCGAGCGCCTGTGCCATGTCGATGATGCCGAGCGCGACTTGCTGGCCGGCAGCATCCGCCCCATCGTGCTGCTGCGCCGGCGTGGTGCTGGCGAGGGAGATTTCTCCGATGCTCTCGAACTCGCACCGTCCGTTGCGCACGATCTGCCCGAACTCGGCGTCATGCTCCCCTATACCCCGCTTCAGCATCTGTTGCTTGCCGCCGCCGCTTCGCACGGCATGCGCGCGCTGGTTATGACCAGTGGAAACTTGAGCGAAGAGCCTATCGAGACCGACGACGATCTTGCTTGGAAGCACCTCGTTGCCGCCGGTATCGCCGATGCGCTGCTCGGCAATGACCGCGCGATCCTCTCGCGCTACGACGACTCCGTAGTACGTGTGGTCGACGGTGCCGTTATGCCCGTACGCCGTGCTCGCGGGTACGCCCCGCAGCCGTTGCCGTTGCCGGCACTCGCCGGCGCCGCGCCTTGTGTGCTCGCCTGCGGCCCGCAGCAAAAGGCCACGATCGCACTCACACGCGAGGACTCGGACGGTCCTGCGGCTTGTTTTGTGTCGCAGCATATTGGAGATGTCGAAAACGGCGCGACTTTCGATGCGTGGAACGCCGCGCGTGCGCGCCTGGAAGACCTTTTTGACCTGGTGCCTGCCGCGCTGGCATGCGACTTGCACCCCAGCTACCTATCGAGCCAATGGGCGCGTGAGCAGGCGCGGGAACAGGACCTGCCACTTATCGAAGTCCAGCACCATCATGCGCACATCGCGAGCGTGATGGCCGAGGCCATCTCCGCGGGTCAGCTTACGCCCGACGCGCGTGTGCTTGGTATCGCTTTTGATGGCACGGGCGCCGGCACCGACGGGACCATTTGGGGCGGCGAATTTCTTGTCGCCGGCCTCGCCGATTTTGAGCGCGCCGCACACCTGCGCACCTGGGCACTCCCCGGCGGGGCCGCATCCGTGCGCGACCCCCGACGCAACGCCTTTGCACTGCTCAGCGAACTCGGCCTGCTCGAACATCCGGGCGCCGCCCCGCTTTTGGATAGCATTGACGAGCAAACACGTAGCGTGACGACCACGATGATCGAGCGGAACATCAACAGCCCGCGCACGAGCAGCATGGGCCGCTTGTTTGACGTCGCGGCGGCAATCTTGGGCATCTGCGGCACTGCAACCTACGAGGGCGAACCCGCCATCGAGCTCGAGGCCGCCGCTTGGCGCGCTTTTGGCAACGAAAACAGCCATTCCACTGGCAATCAGGCGGGTGTATCCGCATCCGCTTCAACATCACTGGACAGGTTGTTCAGATACGTATTATCTACAGACCCCCTATCTGGCATTTTTGGCCCCATTTGGACTAAAAAGAGCTCTCCAGATACCCCGTTAGCGGCGAATATGTCTGCCGAACACCCCAAATCGACCCATTTGGGGTGTTCGCAGACGGCTTTTGCCACCCAGAGCCCATCACAAAAATACGTATCTGAACTAACTGTCCAGGCGGCCTCGGATAGCTCCCTCGTTTTGGACCAAAGACCATTATTTGAGGCGCTTTTGGAGGGAATTGAGGCCGGCGCGCCGGCCGACAAGCTCGCGTTCGACTTCCATATCGCCATTGCACGCGCATCGGCCCAAGTCGCAAGCGAAATCTGCGCTCGCAAAGGCATCGACACCGTCGCGCTCTCGGGCGGCGTGTTCATGAACCGACTTTTGTTTCAGCTCCTCACCCGTAAGCTTGAAGACGCAGGGCTTACTGTCTTGGTTCCCCGCACCGTGCCCGTCAACGATGGCTGCATTGCCTACGGCCAGGCGGCGGTCGCCCGCGCTCGGCTCGCGCAGGTCATACCGCAGTAGGCTGTTTGGCTAGCCCATGCGCCGCCGTCTCACAGGTGTAACGCGTTTGCCCGCAACCCCCGCGAGCGCTACCATCAACTGATGGATAATTAAGCGCCTATCCAGCGCTAAGCGTATAAAAGGGGAACATTATGTGCCTTGCCGTTCCCGGTAAAGTGGTCAAACGCGACGACGACCTAAAGGCGACCGTCGACATGATGGGCATTGAGCGCCCCATTTCACTGCGCCTCGTGCCGACGGCGCAGGTGGGCGACTATGTTCTCGTACATGCCGGCTTTGGCATCCAGATTGTAGACGAGCAGGAAGCTCAAGAGACACTCGATCTCGTCAACACCATGACCGAGCTGGTCGAAGAGGATCAGCTCGCCACCAACCCGGCCGAGGCGTACTAGTGGCGGCGGCGCAGCCGGCTCGCCCCGGTATCGATTTTTCGGCATTCCGCGATCCCAAACTCGCTCGCGAG
>CAKUHM010000038.1 GCA_934655835.1 uncultured Collinsella sp.
AGGAGTACACCATGGACGAGAAGACCAAAGAGCAGATTCAGCAGGAGGCCGCCGAGCTGGTTGCCAAGCTGCAGCCGCGTTCCGGCAAGTTCCGCACCATCAGCCCCGAGATGGACCCGCTGCGTCTGGGCTCTGGCTGGAGCATCGAGGACCTGGACAAGCCGCAGGTCATCATCGAGTCGACGTTCGGCGACTCGCACCCGGGTTCCGCCGGCCTGTATGAGCTGGTCGAGGAGGTGCGCGCCGGTGTTGCCGAGGCTGGTGGCCACGGTGCCCGTTACTTCTGCACCGATATTTGCGACGGCGAGGCCCAGGGCCACGACGGCATCAACTACTCGCTGCCCAGCCGCGACATGATTGCCAACATGATCGAGATTCACGCCAAGGCCACCCCGTTCGACGCCGGCGTCTTTGTCGCCAGCTGCGATAAGGGCCTGCCCGCGAACCTCATGGCCATGGGCCGCATCAACATCCCGTCGATCGTCGTCACCGGCGGCGTCATGGATGCTGGTCCCGACCTGCTGACCCTGGAGCAGCTCGGTGCTATTTCGGCCCGCTACGAGCGCGGCGAGATCTCCCGCGAGGAGCTCGAGTTCGCTAAGCACAACGCCTGCCCCAGCTGCGGCGCCTGCTCCTTTATGGGCACCGCCTCGACCATGCAGGTTACCGCCGAGGCCCTGGGCCTCATGCTTCCCGGCACGGCTCTGCTGCCCGCCACCAGCTCCGACCTGCGTGAGTTCGCTCGCGAGGCCGGCCGTCAGTCCGTGTGGCTCTCCGAGCACAACCTGTGCCCGCGCGACATCGTGACCAAGGAGTCCTTCGAGAACCTCATCATGATCCACGGTGCCATCTCCGGCTCCACCAACTCGCTGCTGCACATCCCCGCGATCGCCCGTGAGTTTGGCATCGAGATGTCCGCCGACGACTTCGATCGTCTACACCGTGGCGCCCACTACCTGCTCAACGTTCGTCCCGCAGGCGAGTGGCCGGCGCAGTTCTTCTACTATGCGGGCGGCGTGCCGCGCATCATGGAGGAGATCAAGTCGATGCTCCACCTCGACGTCATGACCGTCACCGGCAAGACCCTCGGCGAGAACCTCGAGGAGCTCAAGAACAATGGCTACTACGAGAAGTGCGGCCGTTACCTGGAGAAGTGGAACCTCAAGCGCGAGGACATCATCCGTCCGTTCGACCAGGCTTTCGGTACCGACGGCTCCATCGCCATCCTTCACGGCAACCTTGCCCCCGAGGGTGCTGTCGTTAAGCACACCGTCGTTCCGCGTGAGATGTTCCAGGCTACGCTCAAGGCCCGCCCGTTCGACTGCGAGGAGGACGCCATCCACGCCGTCCTGACGCACGAGGTCAAGCCCGGCGACGCCGTCATCATTCGCTACGAGGGCCCCAAGGGTTCCGGCATGCCCGAGATGTTCTACACCACCGAGGCTATCGCCAGCGACCCCGAGCTCGGCGCTTCCATTGCCCTGATCACCGATGGCCGCTTCTCCGGCGCCTCCAAGGGCCCGGCTATCGGTCACGTTTCGCCCGAGGCTGCCGTGGGTGGCCCGATTGCCCTGATCGAGGAGGGCGACCTCATCCAGATCAACATCCCCGAGCGTTCGCTGTCCATCGTGGGCATCGCTGGCAAGGAGATGGAGCCGGCCGAGGTCGACGCCGTCCTGGCCGAGCGCCGTGCTGCTTGGAGGCCCAAGGCTTACCGCTATACCTCCGGCACGCTCAAGTTCTTTACCGAGCATGCAGTTTCCGCCATCCAGGGTGGCTACATGGAGTAGCGCCCGGGCGCATCGAATTCTCCTCTCATAGATGCGCGGCAGAAAGGCCCCGAGTTCACACGAGCTCGGGGCCTTTTCGTCTTGGTTGCGGACGCATTGCCGGACGAAAACCGTTTGCGTCTGGTATTTGCCCGTACGAAAGCGTAATTTACGTCTCATTTCCGTACGCAAATCAGACGAAAACCGTTTGCGTCTGATTTAAAACCGTACGCAAACGGTTTTCGTCTTTTGGGCTGGGGCTTCTCTACAACTCAGCCTCCAGTTCGGCTTTATGATCGTTGAGATAGTCGCGCATGTAGGGGATGGCGAACGATACCTTGCCGTATGAGGGTGCCTCAATAATCGATTCTCTGAGCAAGCGGCTGCGGATGGAGCTCACCTGCTGAGGCGTTTTGTTCAGGTCGTCGGCCACCATGCTGGTCGAACATGTTTGCCCCAACGATGCCATGCTCAACAGATAGGCGATACATGTGGGCGGAATGCGCTGCAGCGCGGGCTCAATCACCATGGCGCAGAAGCGTTCGCGTGCCGTCGCAATGCCACGATCGGCCTCTTCGTCTCCAATAACTGTTGTATGTGCGCGTCTCGCTAACTGCCATGCATAGTATCCAACGAGCTGGATCATAAAAGGATAGCCTTGCGTTGCCTCGGCAAGTTGGCTGGCGATGCCGGGCTTGAGCTCCATGCCAGACGCTTCAATGGTTTCCTCGAGGGAGTACGACACTTCGGTTACTGCCACAGCCTTCAGGTCAAAGGGGAGGGCGCGGCGCAAAAACGTAAGTGTCTTTCCGTTGATGACACTTTCGATCATCGAGGGCAGCCCTGCAAAAACGAAGGCGATATCAAGGTCTTCGCCGATAACCTGCTGAATTGCAATGGAAAGCGTCCGAACCTCTTCGATCTCGGCATCTTGGACTTCATCGAGGGTGATGAGCAGGCCGTTGCCATTTTTGGATATTGTCTGCCTTATCGCGTCGCGCAAAGAAGGGCCAATTCGTTCGATGTCTATGCTACCGAGAGATATGCCGGCGACAGCGGGTTCGAATCTAGCGTGTTTGGCTTGAACCTTGGGCTGGAGCTGTTCAAGAATGCGCTGGCAGAGCCCTTCGGTTGCGACTTCCTTAATAACGGTCCAACCGCGATCTTGAGCAAGACGCGCGCACTCATCAAGGAGGACCGTTTTACCCGTTCCGCGGACACCGGCAATGCGCATCAGGCGCCCCGGTGCGCCGGGTCCATTGATGAGGCCCTCGTTGAACTCCTCGAGTACATCCTCGCGGCCGATAATCATGGGAGGCGTTTTGCCTGCTGTAGGTTTAAACGGATTTGTCTGCATATGCGCCACCTCTGCTCAAGTTATAGCAAGATATAGCAAAGTATAGCAACATATAGCAAAGTATAGCGAGATATAGCAACGTATAGCGCGGTTTGTGGGCTCTTGCGACTGCGCTACTCCCCAAACGCCATGCGGATAAAGCGCTTGGCGAACAACTTATTGGCTACGTTGATGACGTGGCCCAGGAACAGTGCCGAGATAGCGGTGGTTACACCAAAGCCGCCCAGGTTGTGCATGAGCACGAGTGATAGGGCGAGGGATGCCGCGACGTGTGAGCAGTCGAATACGACCTTAACATCGCCAAAGCGACGCTTGAGCTTTTCGGCAATTACCTGCACCAGGCCATCCGGCGCGTTGGGCACGACGCCCATATTGACCACCAGGCTTACGCCAAACGCGGTGACGGCAAGCGAAAGCAGCATAGTCGCGACCTGCGCGGGGAGTGCGGTGGGGTGCAGAGGATTGACTGCCATAAAGAAGTCGGTGAAGCCGCCGATAAGCGTGGAGAAAAAGAGCTCGAGCAGAATGCGCGGCTGGAACTCACGGCGAAGAATAGCCAATTGGGCTGCAATGTAAGCGACGTAGGTCACGGTGATCCAAAAACCGAGCGTCTTGCCAGTGAGCATGGACAGGGTCGTGGCAAAGCAGGTGAGGGCGGCCACGCCAAGGCCCGATGCCGTCTGGAGGCTCATGCCGAGGGCCAAAATGGCAACGCCGACCAGATACATGAGCATCCTGATCGCGGTGTGGCACCAATCGATGTTCTCGCCATTCATTACGATGAGCGGTCGCATGTTGCTGCCGTCCTTTCGGTTGTGAGGAATTGGGCTGACCTGGGCCGGTGCGAAGAGGGTTATCGGAGGCACTGCTGTAAAAGCAGAAAAGCCGGCCCCACGGTCAGTCGTCTAGAAAGTGTCTCGCTGTGCCGGAATGGGACTGAAGGGCCAACGAGACGGGAGAAAAGCGAATGACAGGACGTGGGCAATAGGATGCCAAGATGGTAGGGTGCGTCTTAGCATCCTATTGCTCACGCTTAACGAAATCGGTTTCGTTTGAGCCTTAGTATACGCACGGGATTCCTTTTGCAAAGAGAAAAATAATAAAAAGGTGAACGTTCACCTAATTGCAACAACTCGTTGGCGGTATCATGGCAAGGACATACTCGAAACCGATTTCGCAACGGTTGGAGAGCGCATCGTGTGTTCGTCGTGGACTGCCGGGCAGCTTGGTTGCGCCCGTCGGTCGCATTGCGGCGAACGCTTTCACCCGGATCGAAAGGATTACCATGGAACAGCACACCGATTGCTCGTACTGCATGTGCGGGACCGACAACACGCTCGTCGATGCCTTTGGCATCCCCATGCTCGACCTGCCCGCCAGCAAGCTCATCTTGTTTATGGAGCAGAGCCACAAGGGTCGCGTGATCGTGGCCTCCAAGCAGCACGTCGACGACATCTCCCGCATGTCCGAGGAGGACGCTGCCGCCTTTATGGCCGATGTGCGTCACGTCGCAGCTGCGCTGCACAAGGCGTTCAACCCCGACAAGATCAACTTTGGTGCTTATGGCGACACCATGCATCATCTGCATGTGCATATCGTCCCCAAGTACAAGGACGACCCGTTTGAGTTTGGCGATGTGTTCGCCATGAATCCCGGTCGCGTCACGCTCGAGCCGGCTCAGTACGACGAGATCGCCCAGGCAATCATCGCCAACCTGTAAGGCGCTTGGGGTATCCCCATGTATTGCAAAACACACAATTGCATAACTCGTTAGAGGAGCTAATTTATGGATGCAGGAGTTGTTTCACTCCTTTGGGTGCTGGTGGGCGTTGTCCTGCTGGTTGCCATGATCGTTAAGTACAAGATCAACAGCATCATCGCGCTTATCCTTTCCGCCATCTTTATCGGTCTTGCCGACGGCATTTCTGTGGGTGACCTCGTTACCACCATGGAAGACGGACTCGGCGGAACGCTCAAGTCGCTCGCGCTCATCATCATTTTTGGTGCCGCCATCGGAAAGCTGATGACCGACTCGGGCGCCTCGCAGCAGATTGCCGATACCATCGTCGATAAGCTCGGTATTAAACTGCTGCCCGTCGCACTGCTGATCATCGGCGTCATTTTTGGTATGAGCATGTTCTACGAAGTGGCATTTCTTATCGTTACGCCGCTCGTTATTAGCATCGCTAAAGAGGCCGATATTCCCTATATGCGCCTGATTATTCCGGCGGTTTCTGGCACCACGATGGGTCACTCCCTTTTCCCGCCGCAGCCTGGTCCTATGGCATTGGTGAGTGCTTTTGGTGCCGAGGTCCCGCCTGTCTACATCTTTGGTCTGATCGTTACTATCCCGACGCTTATTTGCTCCGGTCTTTTGCTGTGCCACGTTATCCCCGGTCTTGATGACATGCCGCTCGGCAACGTTATGAAGCCGGCGGAGCGCAAACCTGCCGAGGAGCTGCCGCCGTTTTGGCTTTCCATCCTGGTGCCGTTGTTCCCTGCCATCATCATGATCGGCGCTTCGATTGTTAAGAACACGGTGGGCGAGGGCTGCTTTGCTTACGACCTTGCCAGCTGCATCGGCAGCGCCGATATCACCATGCTGATCACGATGATTCTCGCCATGGTGGCCTATGGCTACACGCGCGGCATGGACGGCGGCGAGATCTCGAGCTCTATGTCCGATGCCATTAAAGGTGTTGCGAACGTGCTGCTCGTTATTGGCGCCGGCGGCATCATGAAGCAGGTCATCATTACCTCTGGCGTTGGTGCGACCCTCGCCGACATGGTGAGCCTGATGCCGGTGTCTCCGCTGATTCTTGCTTGGGTGATTACGGTCGTCCTTCGCCTGCTCACCGGCCAGGGCACTGTCTCGGCCATTACTGCTGCTGGCGTTGTGGCGCCGATGGTTGCACAGTTTGGTATTAACCCGGTGCTGGCAGTGCTCGTCTGCGCTTGCGCATCCAACACCATCACGCCTATGTACGATGGCGGCTACCTGCTCTTCCAGCAGTCGTTCGGCCTGTCGATGAAGGACACGTACAAGACGTGGGGCTTGCTTGAACTCGTAAACTCCGTCGTCGGCCTGATCATGGTTCTAATCTTGAGCCTGTTTATTTAGGCTTAAGCGGATTGCTTTTATAAAACGCGCTAGCAAAAGCCCCCGGACGGTTTACAAAGGCAGTCGTCCGGGGGCTTTTATTATCACCTCAACTTCGGCAATCATTTCCCGGCTATCTAACATCTCCCTCATCAGTTGCGGTGGAATAGGGATTGTTTCGCGGCCCAGGTGGCGCGAACAGTCCCTATTTCACCGCAACTGAGGGGGTGGGGGATGCGATAGTATTGCATGGTGGTATTTGACAAACCGAGGGTTTCTTCCGAGGGCTTTATGGAACAGCACCAGCATTATCAGAGTCTGCAAGACCAGGCATACAACGCATTGCGCTCCAAGATCATCTACGCCGAGCTTAAGCCGGGTACGCGTCTTTCGGCGATCGGCTTGGAGAAGGAGACGGGGATCGGGCGCACGCCCATCCGCGAGTCCTTTGTGCGCCTGCGCGAGCAGGAGCTGGTGGAAACGCGCCCCAAGAGCGGCACCTATGTCTCAAAAATTAGCATGGAGCGTGCCGAGAACGCCTGCTTTTTGCGCGAGAAGCTTGAGAGGAGCGTGCTCATTAAGTGCTGCTCTGCTGCCACACCCGAGCAGAAGCAGCGGCTTGAGCAAATCCTTGCCGAGTCCGAGGCGCTCGACCATAGTGAGACGCGTCGCTTCTTTGACCTGGACAACCTGTTCCACGAGACGTGTTTTGAGATTGCCGGCCGCCACATGCTGTGGGATTGGATGAAGAGCATCAACACGCATTTTGAGCGGTATAACTGGCTGCGTGCGGTGTCGCAGGATCTGGATTGGGAGCCGATTCGTCGGCAACACCGCCGAATTTTGGAGGCCATTAAGGAAGGCGACACCGATGCGGCGAGCTATCTGGCGCAGACGCATTTGCATCTGATGCCCGAAGAGCAGGGCCCAGTTATCGCCCTGCATCCCGATTACTTCGAGCTGCCCAAAGAATCGTCCATCTAATCTATCCCCTCATAAGTTGCGGTGAAATAGGGATTGTTTTGCGGCCCAGGTGGCGCAAACAGTCCCTATTTCACCGCAACTGCGTTGGGGCATGGCCGGGGTACAAAGATGCGGTGCCGTTTGGAGGAACAGACCGGAAGCAAGGGGTCGATTCCTCCAGACGGCACCGCATTTGTTTTGGCGCTCTGGGCTATGTTGAAGAGTTTAATCGGTCAAGAAAAAGCGGCTCGGAGGCGTGTCGCTTCCGTCACGTTCTATCAGCATACAAGACGGTTTCGGTTCTTGTCCGTGACGGAAACGGCACGCTTCCGAGCCGCTTCAAAAATGGGGGCGCAGTCTGGGCGCCCCCCACGATAGAGAGCTGGGTTAGGCGCGGACCTTCTTGACGACGTCCATGGCCTCGCGGGCGATCTGCTCGACCTTGGAGAAATCGCCGTCGGCGAACAGAGCCGGCTTGACCATCCAAGTGCCACCGCAGGCGATGATGGCGGAGGAGCTCAGGTACTCCTCGACGTTTGCGGTGCTCACGCCGCCGGTGGGCATAAAGCGGTGACCGACAAACGGCGCGGCGAGGGCCTTGATGGTGTTGAGGCCGCCGTACTGGGCTGCCGGGAAGAACTTGGTGACCTTGAGGCCCAGGTTGACGGCAGCGGTGACCTCGGAGGGGGTCACGGTGCCGGGCAGCACGGGCAGGTCGATGTCGATGCAATGCTTGACGACGTCCTCGTTGTAGCCCGGGGAGACGATGAACTTGGCGCCGGCGGCACGGGCCTGCTCGACCTGCTCGACGGTCAGAACGGTGCCAGCGCCCACGCACATCTCGGGCTCGGCCTCGGCCATGGCGGCGATGCACTCGGCAGCGCAAGCGGTGCGGAAGGTGACCTCGGCGGACTTCATACCGGCGGCCATAAGGGCGTGAGCGAGCGGAGCGGCGTCCTCGACCTTGTCGAGCACGACGACCGGCACGATGCCCAGGGATTCAAGCGTGGTGTAGAACTGATCGAACATGATGTTCCTTTCGATGTGCGGCGCGCGAGTGCGCGTAATTGCTAAAAGGGCTGGTCATGAGCCGGTTTTGGATTGGTTATCGGAGGCACTGCTTGGGGTCACAAGCAATTCCAAAACCGGCTACTCGACCAGTCGTGTAGGAAATGCCAGGCAAAACCGGAATGGGACTGGTGGTTTTGCCCGACCGGAGGGATCGGGGAGCGGGCTGCAGAGGTATGGGTATGGGAAACTGCAGCCCGCGGAATGGGGAACGAATTAACGGGCGACGCGGGTGCCACCGTCGGCGGCGTTGGCCACGGCGGCGATCTCGTCGGCGGTCACCAGGTTGGAATCGCCCTTGATGGTGAGCTTGAGAATCGAGGCCGCGATGGCGTAGTTGACGGCGTCCTGCGGGTCGAAGTCATTGATGAGGGCATGGACGAGGCCGGCGTTGAAAGCGTCGCCGGCGGCAACGCCCTCGAGCACATGCATGTCGTGAGCAGGGGAGAACCAGTGCTCGCCGCTCTCGGCGTCATAGAGCATGCCCATCCAGATGGAGCGCTCGACGCAGGAGATGTTGCGGACGACGGAGGCGACCTTCTTGCAGCCGTACTCGGCGCAGATCTGACGGGCCATCTCGACGTAGGTGTCGCGCTCCTCGATGCCGTGGGCAAGGGAGCCGGAGACGCAGGTCATGCCGAGGCCGGCGGGTGCGTCCTCGTCGTTGGCGATGCAGATGTCGACGAGCGGCAGGAGCTCCTTCATGGTTGCCTGCGACTTCTCGGGCGACCACATCTTGCCGCGGTAGTTAACGTCGCACACGGTGGTGATGCCCTTGGCGCGGCAAGCGGTGAGAGCGTCCTTGCAGGCGGCGGCCATCTCGTCGGAGACGGCGGGCGTCACGCCAGAGAAGTAGAAGACGTCGATGCCCTTGAGGATCTCGTCCCAGTCAAAGACGTCGCGCTTGGCCATGTTGATGGCCGAGTACTTGCGGTCGTAGACGCAGCCGTTGCCGCGCTGCGAGGCGCCGACCTCAAACACATAGGAGCCAAGACGGTCGCCCTGACGCACGACGCGCGTGGTGTCGACGTCGTAGACCTTCAGCGAGCGCAGGGCGCACTCGCCCAGGCGGTTAGCCGGAACGACGGAAACGTAAGCGGCCTTGTCGCCCTGGTAGGCCAGGGAAAGCGCGGTGTTGGCCTCGGCGCCGCCGTAGCGGACGTCGAACTCGGTGGCTTGCTCAATACGCAGGTGATCTTTGGGCGAGAGCCTCATCATGATCTCGCCGAAGGTAAGAATCGTTTTACCCATGGTCGCGTAGCTCCTTCTTGACTGTGCGTACACCTTTGATATGGCGTTGGCACGGAGGTGCCAAGACGGTAGGGCGCATCTTTGCACCTCCGTGCCAACGCATGCCGAAATCGGTTTACGAAATCGGTTTCGTTTCGAGTTGTAGTATACTCACCTACAACGTATTGCAAGCGAGATTTTTAAAAAAATGCCTAAAATGGCTAAGATTGCCGACACATGGGAAACGGGGTGCGCCATGGCGCAGATGAGAATCAAAGACATTGCCGCCGAGGCGGGCGTGAGCCCGGCCACCGTTTCGCGCTACCTCAACAACCGTCCCGGGCAGATGACCGAGGAGACCCGTGCCCGCATCGCCGAGGTCATCGAGCGCACAGGCTATCGTCCCCGCGCCGCCGCACGCAACCTGCGCAGCTCGCGCACCAACCTTATCGGCGTAATCCTGGCCGACATCGCCAACCCGTTCTCGAGCGCCATGCTCGAGGGTC
>CAKUHM010000039.1 GCA_934655835.1 uncultured Collinsella sp.
CTCATCGCGTTCTACACGCAGGAGCTCGTTGCCCGCGAGGGCGACGGCCTGCACCTGCGTCGCGCCGACGGCACCGAGTACACCGCTCAGGACGACGCTTTCGTGCTCGACTTCTACGCCGCCCACGCCGGCGCCGACGATGCCGAGTTGGTGCACGACGTGCTCACCAACGAGCAGATGTGGGGCGAGGACCTGACTCAGATCGCCGGTCTTGAGGAGTTTGTCGTCGACGCGCTCGCCGTCGTGCGTGCCGAGGGCGTCAAGCAGGCATTCGCCAACGCCCAGGCCTAAATCCTTTTGTGCGCCCGCCGGCCAACCGGTGGGCGCCGCTCGATTTTTGCTCAACCTGTAGGGTTAGGACTCTTTGTAATGAACACTATCCAGATCAATCCGGCCGATAACGTGATTGTTGCGCTGTCGCCGCTCGCCAAGGGCACCGCCGTCGCGGTCCCCGGTGTGGGCGAGGTCGTGGCCGTGGAGGATATCCCGCAGGGCCACAAGATGGCCGTGCGCGCGATTGCCGCGGGGGAGGACGTCATCAAGTACGGCCTGCCCATCGGGCACGTGACGGGCGACATCCAACCCGGCCAGTGGCTCCACACGCACAATGTGAAGACCAACCTTTCGGGTGAGGTCGAGTACACCTACAACCCCACGCATCCGGTCGTGGATTCCGTTGAGCCCGAGACTTTTATGGGCTTCCGCCGCGCCGACGGCCGTGCCGCCACGCGCAACGAGCTGTGGATCATCCCCACGGTCGGCTGCGTCAACGAGGTTGCACGTGCCATGTGCGAGCAGGCTCAGGATCTGGTCGGGGGCTCGCTCGAGGGTGTCTACTACTTCCCGCACCCCTTCGGCTGCTCGCAGACCGGTGCCGACCACGCCCAGACGCGTCGTCTGCTGGTGGCGCTCTCGCGTCACCCCAATGCCGCCGGCGTGCTGTTCCTGTCGCTCGGTTGCGAAAACTGCACGCATCAGCAGGTGCTCGACGAGCTCGGTGACTTCGATCACGAGCGCGTCCGTTTCCTCACCTGCCAGGACGTTGCCGACGAGCAGGTCGAGGGCCACAAGATCCTAACCGAGCTGGCCGACCTCGCCAAGCAGGCCAAGCGCGAGCCCATTCCAGCTTCCGAGTTGGTCATTGGCCTTAAGTGCGGCGGCTCCGATGGCCTTTCGGGCATTACCGCCAACCCCACGATCGGTCGCGTGAGCGATATGGTCGTCGCGCGCGGCGGCACGTCGGTACTGACCGAGGTGCCTGAGATGTTTGGCGCCGAGAGCATCCTGCTCGACCGCTGCGAGAACGAGCAGGTCTTTAACGCCGCCTCCGACATGCTCAACGGCTTTAAGGACTACTTCATCAGCCACGGTGAGGTGGTCTACGAAAACCCGAGCCCCGGCAACAAGGACGGCGGCATCACCACGCTCGAGGACAAGAGCTGCGGCTGCGTGCAAAAGGGCGGCTCTGCGCCCATCGTCGACGTACTGCCGTACGCCGGCCAGGCCACCAAGCATGGTCTGAATATGCTGTGCGGCCCGGGCAACGACATGGTGTCGACCACGGCGCTCACCGCCGCCGGTTGCCATGTGATCCTGTTCTCGACCGGTCGCGGTACGCCGTTTGGCGCACCGGCGCCCACGCTCAAGGTGTTCACCAACCAGCGTCTGTGCGACCATAAGGCCAACTGGATGGACTTTAACGCCGGTGTGGTGGCTACGGGCGAGCGCACGCTCGATGAGGCTGCCGGTGACCTGTATCAGCTGGTGCTGGAGACGGCGAGCGGCAAGCTTACGAGTGCCGAGCGTCGCGGCTGCCACGAGATTAGCATCTGGAAGGACGGCGTCTGCCTGTAGGGGCAAGCGCATCCGAGCATAGTTCCTATATAACGGTCCCGTCGGGAGTAGTCCCGGCGGGACCGTTTTGCTTACGGCGTGCGTAAAAAGGAAATTACAATAAACGTTCACCTTTTTTCTATTTGTTCAATATGACACCTTTACCAGCAAAAAATAGGGCCATGGGCCTCAATTGTGTCCGTTCAGCGGTAAAAACCGACCGTTCGGGGATAATATGCAAGTGAACGTTCACCTGATGCAAGCAATCGCGCATAATCTAGCTAAACGTTCACCCTGAACGACATGCAGACAAACGTCGGTATGGACTCCAACGTCTTGTTCCAAGACAATCGAGAAAAGAGAGGGAGCTCGATGACTAACAAGATCGGTAAAAAGCGCAAGATCACATTCTGGACGCGCCTGGGCTTTGGTATGGGCGGCATGCTCAATTCCGGCGCCCTGAGCTTTACGCACAGCTACATGGTGCTGTTCCTGTCCACGGAGTGCGGTCTGTCCGCAGGCGAGGCGGCTCTGATCAGCTCGTTCGCCATTTACCTCAACGCCATCCTTTGCCCGCTGATGGGTTTCGTGGCCGATAACTTCTACGCCACCAAGGTCGGCCGCATCTTCGGTCGTCGCCGTTTCTGGATTCTGCTGGCTATCCCGATGATGATCGCCGAGCCGCTCATCTTCGTCGCCACGCCGTTTGGCTTCCCGTACTACTTCGCGCTGTACCTGATCTACAACGTCGCGTACACGTTCTGCACCGCCAACCTGTCGCCGCTGACCATCGAGATGACCGACGACTTCAAGGAGCGTACGTACCTCACCGGCTACAAGCACCTCTTTGGTAACGCCGCCGGCTTCCTGATGGCCGCACTCGTCGGCTTCGGCTTTGGTACCTTCGGCGAGACCAACCCGTTCAGCTATTTCATCATCGCCTCGATCAACGCTTCGGTCATGGCAATCTCGCTGCTCTGCGTCTACCTGTCCACCTGGGAGCACACCCCCGAGGAGGTCGCTCAGGAGAAGATCGAGAGCGTCGGCGAGGGCATCAAGAAGTTCTTCATCGACGTCGTTTCCACCTTCCGCAACAAGTCCTTCCGTAAGGTTCTGTACGCACAGGTCTCCACGAAGCTCGCTGCTGCCTGCTGGTCTG
Source organism: uncultured Collinsella sp. (assembly GCA_934655835.1). The sequence goes on from CAKUHM010000039.1 coordinate 2,993, forward strand.
CCTGCCTGTCCTTCTTCATCGTCTACTGCCTGCAGATTCCTAAGTCCTACGAGTCCGTGATGGAGATGCCCGGCAAGGTCGTCGCTATCGTCTGCACCGCTATCTGGGTTGCCCTCATGGCCAAGAAGGGCTTCCACAAGTCTTGGTACCTGGCCAACGTCGGTTGCGCTGCGTGCATCATCGCGTACAACTACTTCGCCTTTGGTCAGATCAACGGCACCTCCACGGTCGCCATCGCCATGATCGCCTACCCCATCATCTTCGCCATCTGGAAGTTCTTCTACGTTGGCTTCCAGTATCTGCCCGACGTCCTGCTCAACTACATCCCCGATGTCGATGAGCTCATCACCCTGCGTCGTCGCGAGGGCATCTACAGCTCCGCTCAGCAGCTCTGCCAGCAGATCGCCCAGGCTGTCGCCGTCAACGCATGGGCTATCGTCCTCGCTGCCTCCGGCTTCATTCAGACCGCCGGCAACAGCGACGCCGTGACCCAGCCCGCCACCGTGCCTCTGTACATCTGCGGCTACATGCTCATCGGCTGCGCCGGCTTCTTCCTGCTCGCGGCTGTCCTTGCCCGCGGCATCAAAATCGACAAGGAGCAGTGCGACATCCTCTGCGACGAGATCAAGCGCGTCAAGGAGGGCGGCAAGATGGCCGACGTCCAGCCCGAGGTCAAGGCGCTCTGCGAGGAGCTCTCTGGCTTCAAGTATGAGGACTGCTTCGCTCACAACAACGTTGGCTTCCAGGACGGCAGCGTGACGCCCGCCGAGTAGGGCTAGCCTATCGTTCAAACCACAGGGCCGTGCCACCGGATATCCGCCGGCAGGTACGGCCCTTTTTTGCAACAGCGTACAATTAACTCTTAGAGAATCTTTTTGAGGGAGAAATCCATGGAGACGAACGTTATCTGGCGCAACGCCCGCGCGGCCGTGATCGAGCTCGACGACGGCGGCTACTTTACCTGCGCTGATACGTGGGAGATCTTTGTCAACGACGAGCCCGCCGGCACCACGAACACGGTCGAGACCTATGTCGACGGCCTGGTTCCCGGCAAGCGCAACTTGGTCCGCTTTGTTTGCGGCGAGCGCGAGCTGAGCGTGGGCGTCACCACGCCGGCAGAGCCTTTTACCATTAACGTTCGCGACTGCGGCGCCAAGGGCGATGCCGAGCACGACGACACCACCAACATCCAGGCCGCCATCATGGCCTGCCCCAAGGGTGGTCGCGTGCTGATTCCCGCCGGTAACTACCGCATCAAGTCGCTCTTCCTCAAGAGCCATATCAACATCGAGCTTGCCGAGGGCGCCGTGCTGCTGGCCCGCCACGACCGCGCGGCGCTTGCCTACATCCCCGGTACGGTCAAGGGCGACGAGGGCGCCGGTTACGCCGGTACCGACATGACCCCGCTGGGCCGTTGGGAGGGCGAGAGCTTTGCAACCTATTGCTCCACCTTTACCGGCCTGAGCGTGCACGACGTGTGCATCTATGGCCGCGGTGCAATTGACGGCCAGACCGATTTTGCCGAGGACAACTGGTGGAACAAGGACTTTAAGAACATCTTCCGTCCCGAGGAGGGCCGCGAGGTCGCCCGTCCGCGCATGATCTTCCTGTCCGAGTGCGAGAACGTGAGCCTGGTGGGCTTTACCGTCCGTAACAGCCCAGCGTGGAACATCCACCCCATTCTGTGCGAGCACGTCGATGCGCTCTGCCTGTCCATCGAGGGCCCCAAGAACTCCCACAATACTGACGGCTTCGATCCCGAGAGCTGCGGCTTTGTGCGCGTCATGGGCTGCCAGTTCTCGGTGGGTGACGACTGCATCGCCGTCAAGAGCGGCAAGCTGGGTATCGAGCCCGAGCTCCGTCCCGCCACGCACGACATGCTCGTCTCGCACTGCTATATGCACGACGGCCACGGTGCCGTGGTGCTGGGTTCCGAGGCGGCCGGCGGCATCAAGGACTTTACGGTGAGCAAGTGCCTGTTTGAGCGCACCGATCGCGGCCTGCGTGTTAAGACCCGTCGCGGTCGCGGCAAGGACGCCGTCAACGAGGGCATCACCTTTGAGCACATCCGCATGGACGAGGTGCTCACGCCCTTTGTGGTCAACTCCTTCTACTTCTGCGACAAGGACGGCAAGACCGACTACGTCCAGAGCCGCGAGGCGCTGCCCGTCGATGACCGTACGCCCGGCTTTGGCGCCACGACGTTCCGCGACATCGAGGCTACCAACTGCCACGCAGCCGCTGCCTACATCACGGGCCTTCCCGAAAGCAAGGTGACGCGCCTGACGTTCGAGGATGTCCACGTGACCTTCTCGCCTAACGCCGAGCCTTTTGTGCCGGCTATGGCCTGCGGTGTCGATCCCATGGTTCGCCAGGGCATCATCGCGCAGAACGTCGCCGTGCTCGACTTGCAAAACGTTTGCATCGAGGGCCATGACGGCGAGGAGCTGCAGCTGCAGAACGTCGACAAGGTTATCCGCGCTTAAAACAAGTTCGTAAGAAGTTGCGCCGGCGTCTATGTTGACGCCGGCATTTTTGTATCGCTATCACCGATGAAAGAAGTCCCCATGCCACAAGAAACTACGAAGCGCTTTGCGGGTGCCTCCTTTTTTGCCAACCCCGTTCTGCCGGGGTTCCATCCCGATCCGTGCCTGTGCCGCGCAGGCGATGACTACTATATGGTCACCTCGACGTTTACCTGGTTGCCGGGTGTGAGCCTGTACCACTCGTGTGACCTGGTGCATTGGGAGAGTCTGGGCGGTATTCTCGATAAGCTCGATTTGAGGGGAATTCCCGAGTCCGGTGGCGTCTGGGCACCGGATCTTACCTATGCCAAGGGCGAGTTCTACCTGGTCTACTCTGTGGCAAAAACCGTGAGCGGAGCCTTTAAAGACGTTGATAACTATCTGGTGCGCGCGCGGAACATCGAAGGTCCTTGGAGCGAGCCCGTCAAGTTGGGAGCCAAGGGGTTCGATCCCTGCTTGGTTCATGCGCAGGATGGCTGTCGCCTGGTGGTTCCGCAGTGGGATTGGCGTCCATTAGAGGGCCATTACAAGTTTAACGGCGTTCTTATGTACGAGCTCAATACATATACCGGTGGCGTCGGTGACCCTAAGCGCATCTTTGACCACACCGGCGATGTTCCATGTGTGTGCGAAGGGCCGCATGTGTTAGAGCACGACGGCTGGTTCTATCTGCTTGCTGCCGAGGGCGGCACTGGCGTCAATCACCGAACGATTGTCGCGCGCTCTCGAACTGTCGACGGCTATTACGAACCCATGCCGAACAATCCGCTGGTTTCGGCGGCCGGTACTTCTTCGATTCTTCTAAAGAGCGGGCACGGCAATCTTGTCGAGGCTCCCGATGGCTCTTGGTACGCCTGCCATCTTTGTGCTCGTCATCTTCCGGGGGCGTCGACGTCTCCTTTGGGGCGCGAGTCGGCTTTGCAGCGTGTTGATTGGATTGACGGTTGGCCGCGCCTTTCCGCTGGCGGCAGCGAACCCCGGTTGGCGGTTCCGGCTCCTGCTGGTATCGCAGCCGGCACCGAGAGCGAACCGTACCGCCGCGACACCACCTACGCAACGTCGTTTGAGCCTGATTGCGATCTGTGGTGTGAAGAATGGTTGACCCCACGCGTTATAGACGATCTGCGTGTGCGAATCGACGAGACGGACGGGTTGGTCCTTACGGGAAACGACTCTCTGAGCTCGTTGTTTGACCAAACGCTTGTCGTCCGCCGAATCCAAGATTTTTCTTTTGAGGCCGTGACCCATGTGGACGTGGCGCCGGGTAACTATAACCAGGCGGCGGGCATGGTCGCAATGTACGATTCGCGCTGCTATGTTGCCCTGTTGGTGGGGTTTGACGAGAAGAATGGAGAGCGCGTCGCAGATGTGCTCGTCTGCGATAACGGTTCGTATTCGATGCCCCTGGGCACCGATGGACGCAAGACGCTTTCCCCTGCGGGAAAGATCGGCCTTCGTATCGTCGCCCACGCGGGCAAACTGTGCTTCGCTGTCGATGGCGGCGATGGATGGGAGGACCTCGGTTGCTCATTTGCCGAGGAAAACTTGGGCGACGAGCACATTTTGGGGCCGCATTTTACTGGCGGAATGTTGGGACTCGGAGCGGTCGATCTCGCATACGGCAAACTCAAAGCAACCTTTAGCGATTTTTCGTATCGAGCGCTCGACTAGGTCAATGCGGCAATTGCGACAGGTCGCAAGGGCGATTGACGGGCGATGCCCGCGATTGTTCTGCAATAGAAAGCATGGTGACAAATGAGTGACAAAGAGCGGCTCTTTGAGGTATCGCTCGTGCGCGAAGGCGCGTATCGCAGCGTTTCGGCAGCTCTAGAGGCGGTGGAACGGTGCGTGCCCGATAAGACTGTGCCGGTGCGCGTGCTGGTGGCGCCGGGCGAGTACCGAGAGCGGGTCGAGATTCGCCGTCCGCATGTGACGATTGAGGGCGAGACGGCCGATAGCGTACGCATCGTGGGCGGCCTGGGCGCCAAGATGCCCTCTGGGGACGGTAGCGGCCAGGACGGAAAGCTCGGCACCTTCCGTACGTATACGGTACTGGTCGATGCCGATGACGTGACGCTTGCAAACCTTACGATCAAAAACGATGCGGGCGACGGGCGCGAGGTCGGTCAGGCAATTGCCCTGTATGCCGATGGCGACCGCCTGGTTGTCGACGCCTGCCGCATTTTGGGACATCAGGACACGCTGTTTGCGGGTCCGTTGCCGCCGCGCGAGGTTAAGCCGGGCGGGTTCATTGGTCCCAAGCAGTTTGCACCTCGTCGTGTGGGTCGGCAGTACTATCGTCGCTGCCTTATTGCCGGCGATGTCGACTTTATCTTTGGTGGGGCGTGTGCCTACTTTGAGGGCTGTGAGATTCGGTCGCTCAATCGCGATATGGACGTAAACGGATACGTAACGGCGGCATCCACGCCCGAGGGCGAGCCGTATGGATTCGTGTTCCATGGTTGTTCCTTTACGGCAGACGAAGGCACTGCTCCAGGGTCGGTCTACCTGGGTCGTCCGTGGCGCGAGTGGGCCCAGACCGTGTTGATTGATTGCTGGCTTGGCGCCCATATTTCACCCGAGGGCTGGTGGGATTGGAACAAGCCGGCCGCACGCGATACCGCTTTGTATGGCGGCGGCGCCTTGTTTGGCCCGGCAGGGGATACGAGCGCCTGGGCGTCGTGGGCACATCGCCTGGGCGATCGGGGTGCAGAGCGCTATGCACGTGGGCACGTGCTTGCCGGTGCGGATGACTGGGATCCCGAGGGCGGCGACGGCGATGCGGTGGAGACAGCCGACCTGTCTGCCAACGGTCGTACGGTGCATATCGAGACTTACTACGAAGACGAGCCTGCTCTGCGCGCCCGACTGAAGCGCGAGGGGCGCAAAGCCGCCTTTGCGGGCAAGACGCCTGCGGATTTTGAGGCGTGGAGAGTTGCGACCAGAGCCCGTTTGTACGATGTCTTGGGTCTTTCGCTTATGGATCGTGCCCCGATTGAGGTTCGCGATCTCGGCCGCGTACAGATTGCCGGCGGCATTGTGCGCACCCACGCATTGCTGCAGGTCGAGCGCGATGTGTGGATGCCGTTCTACCTGTTGGAACCGTCTCGCCCAAAGCTTGACGAGCGGGGACTCAAGCGCTGCTATATCTGCCCACATGGCCACCAGGGCGCGGGCGCCGCAAGTATTGCCGGCGTTACGGGCGTGCCGGCGGTTGATGATGCGGTCCGCAAGTTTAACTACGACTACGGCCTGCGCTTGGCGCGTATGGGCTATGTGACCGTCTGCCCTGACGCCCGCGGCTGGGGATACCGTCGCGACTGGAAGGGCCAGGGCGATGACGAGAACAGCTTCCTGCGCGGTACGTGTCTAAACCAGGCGCGCATGGCGGAGCCGCTGGGTCTTACCGTTGCGGGTCTCAACGCCTGGGACAACATACGACTGATCGATTATCTAGAAGCGCGTGGCGATATCGCCATGTACGACCTGGGATGCTTTGGTTTTTCGGGCGGCGGCTATATGACGCTGTATCTTGCTGCGCTCGACTCACGCGTGCGCAAGGCGTTTGTCTCGGGCTATCTGTATGGTGTCGACGATTCGCTGATGCACCTTAACGGTAATTGCAGCTGCAATTACACGCCCGGACTCTGGCGCTTGCTTGACATGGGCGATATCGCCTCGCTCATCGCGCCACGTCCACTGCTGGTGCAAAGCTGCGAGGAGGACCATCTAAACGGCGTTCGCGGTCTAGCAAATGTCGATGAGCAGCTCGATATCGTGCGCGACGCCTACGAGCTGCTGGGTTGTGGCGAGGGATTGCGTCATGAGGTTTGTCCGGGTGGACACCATCTGGGCGTGACGCACCTTGCCGAGGATATCGAGTGGCTTGATTGTCATGCTGCGGTGGGCGCCCGTGCATAGGCCCTCGGTATGCTGCGGATGAACGATAGATACCTATAAGACCGCTAACGGGCGGGTGAGGAGAAGATTATGGAAACGAAGGGCTTGAGCGAGTCGACCATTTGCTGTTTTGGCGACTCGACGACTTGGGGCGACAACGGTTGTGGCGGGGGAGGCAACGCTATTTCGTGGACCTCGCACCTGGGCGCGCTGCTGGGGGGCGCTATGGTCGAGAACTTTGGCATCAAGGGCTCGCGTATCGCTATCAAAGCCGACCGCACCGATTCGTTTGTCGAGCGCCTGGACGGCATCGATGACGCGGCCGATGTCTACATTGTCTTTGGCGGCGTTAACGACTTTAGCCGCAACGTGCCGTTGGGACAGCTGGGCAGCACGGACGTGCACGAGTTCTACGGTGCACTCGACTACCTGATCCGCACCATCACCGCGCGCTCGCCCCAGGCGAAGCTGGTGTTTATGACCCCGTGCAAGACGAGTGGCAAGCACGAGAAGGATATCCCGGCA
>CAKUHM010000040.1 GCA_934655835.1 uncultured Collinsella sp.
CCCGAGCATCGCGAGGCCCGTACCATTCCCCTCCCCGACTTCCTCATCAAGTAGTTTTTTGGGACATGCAATAAAAAAGGACCCGCAACTTGCGGGTCCTTTTTCGACTGATTGTAATCCGGCGTTAGTCCAAGTCGTCGGCGGCAAAGTTGTCGATCGGGGCGAAGGGATCGGCCACGGGGACAACCGGGTCAGCGACGGGCAGCGGCTCAGCGGGAACAGTCACCGCAGGAGAAGCGGCAGAACCGACCGGCGTGGAGGCCATGAGGTCGGCCGGGAAGGAGTTCTGGGCATCATCCATGAAGTGCTGGATGAGCTTGAGGTACTCGGCCTTGAACTCCTCGCGGGAAGCCTTGAGACGATCGATTTCCTCGAGCTCGGCCTGCTTCTCGGTCAGAGCCTGGCGGATAACCTCGCGGGCCTTAGCGTCAGCCTCGTTGCGGATACGCTCAGCGTTCTCGTTGGCATCGTTGACGATGGTCTCAGCGGTCTGCTGGGCAGCGATCAGGGCAGCGGAAATCTGGCGCTCCTGGGCAGTGAAGTCGGGGGCGGGGGCAGCCACGGGGGCGGCAGGAACGGCCTGGGCGGTGGCATCCTGAGCTTGGGCAAGCTGAGCCTGCGCATCGGCAAGCTGCTGCTCGGTAGCAGTCAGACGACCCTTAAGGTCGACGATCTTAGCGAGCATAGCGTCAACCTCGGAGGACAGCGTCTCCAAGAAGACGTCGACCTCAGCAGGATCGTAGCCACGCTTGGCCTCAGAGAAAGTCTGAGCCTGGATGTCTGCAGGGGTAATAGCCATAACAAGTCTCCTTTTTCATCGCCTCGGCGCTACACGCCCGACGTAAGTTACTAAGTCAGTTCTACACGAGTATACCTATAAGAAGCTGCAGAACCAGCCTCTGCACCAACTGCAACGCAATAATCGCAACGACCGGCGAAAAATCGATACCGCCCATCGGCGGGATGAAACGACGGAACAGGTTGAGCCACGGACCGCACACGCTATCAAGCACCGCGGCAATATCCTGAAGCAAACCACCCTGCTTCATGGGAATCCACGTCATAAAGCAGTAGACGACAATGAGCGTGGAATAGAAGTTGAACAGCGTGTTGACCAGCTGGACGATAGTGTAGATGTTGATGGGAATCTCCTCGTCTTGTCTTTACTTAAGGTAGCCGTCCGCACGAAGCTTCTTGAGATCGGAATCTTTGACCTCGCAACCGGCGGGCAGCACCATGAACACGCGGTCGCCTACCTCCTTGACCGTGGCGCCCAGACCGCAGGCAAAGCCGTAAGAGAAGTCCAAGACGCGCTTGGCAACTTCGGTGCGTACGCCCACAAAAATCAGTGCGACAGGCTGCTTGGTGCGAACGCGGCGCACCACAGTCTCCACGTCGTCATAGCTCTCGGGGCGCAGAACATAAGCCGGCAGCTGCGGCGTGGCGTTGATGATATTGCTCGCATAGGCCGAGGCGTCGCTCGGTGCAGGCGCGGGCGCAGCGGCGGCACGGGCGCGGGTGTTCTCGGCGTAACTCGACGGCGTGTCATAGGCACCAGGACGATAACCGCTCGCAATGCTGTCCTGCGAGCGCGAAGGCGGGTTATACGTCGTGGCATGGCGGGAGTCATCGCCGACAAGCTGACCGGAGCGCGTATACACGGCAACCGACTCGGCCTCGCCACGACGCGTCTGCCCCAGCAAGCCATTGCTCGGCTCGTCTTGGGTGTAGAAGCCCTCGCCCGAAGCACCGCTGTAGCCGTTGCCCTGATAACCATCGTCATAGCCGTCATCGTAGCCGTAGTCGTCGTCCTGGCCATAACCCTGGTCGTAACCCTGCTGGCCGCCCAGGTGCATCTTATTTTTAATCTCGTCAAGGAAGCCCATGGTTGTGTCCTCTCGCGGTTTAGTGCAGGCGCCCCGATAATCAGTGCGCACTTCAGAGCCTTATTTTACTGCAAACTCCGGGCTAAATACTACCCTGCCCAGGCGAACGAGCGTAGAGCCCTCCTCAAGGGCAGGCTCAAAGTCCTCGCTCATCCCGCAGGAAAGCTCAGGCAGGTTCAAATCGGGATGCGCCGCCTCCAGCTCATCCCTCAGTTCACGAAGCCCCGCAAAGGTGCGGCGTGCCACATCCTTATTCCCCCGGGGCGCCATAGTCATAAGCCCCTGCACGCAAATTCCCTCGAGCTCCGCAAGCTCACCCGCGGCGGCGCGAATCTCATCGGGCGAAAAGCCTCCCTTCGACTCCTCACCACTCACATTGACCTCAATGAGCACGCGCTGGGGGCCGGCGAGCTCGCCTGCCTCAATCTTGCGGACAGCACGGCTCGAGATCGCCTGTGCCAGATGCAGCGAACCCACCGAGTGAATCAGCTCGGCTGAGCCCAGCACCGCATTGATCTTATTGGTCTGCAGGTTGCCGATCATATCGAAGCGCACCTCGGGCAGCTCCGGATGCTCCGCCAGACCCGTAAGCTTGCGAACCAGCTCCTGCGGGCGGTTCTCGGCAAAATGGCGATACCCCGCCTGGATGGCAGCAACAGTCTCATCGACACCAACGGTCTTGGACACGGCAATGAGGCGCGCGGCGTCGTGGGGGCGGCCCGCGTGATCGAGCGCCGCATAAAAACGTTCCAGAATCTGCTCGCGGCGAGCGCGCATCAAGTCCAAATAGTTATCCATTGCTAATCGCCTCCGCTGACAGCCAAACAAGTAGTCCCATGCTAACGCAAGAGCGCGGCCCTGCATGTGCAAGGCCGCGCTCACTTAGGTATTTACAATCTTTCGACGAACGGGGCTACTTACTCCTCGTCGTCCTCGCCATCGTCCTCGTCCTCAAGATGATCGAGCAGGTAGCGAAGACCCTCGCTGACCTCGTTGGCGGGCACCTTGGCAACGTAGCGCGCGTCGACGGCGGGCCTCATGATAACACCCTCGCCCGAAGGCACGCGCATGCTCTCGAGCTCATCCTCATCAGTGCGGGCAATATCGCCGGCGTTCATACGCTGACCAGTCAACAGGAAGGTCAGACGGCAAGCGGCATCGATGGAAATCGAAGCGATGCGATCGAGGTAGCGCGAAACCATGATGGCGCGGCGCAGGTCGTCATAGTTGCTATCGTCGTCCATAAAGTCGCCCGTATCCATACGGTTAAAGGTGCGGAAGAACTTCTCGTAGGCGGCGTGCACCGGCTCGTCCTCGACGGCCAGGTTGCAGATGATGGACATGTCATTGGTGACGAGCGCAGAAAGCGAAGAGCCCAGCACCTGGTAGACGGCCTCAGCCTCGGCCTCGACCGTGCCGACAAGCTCCTTGGGCAGCGAGATGTCGGCCTTGATCATATGACGCGTGGCACGGCAGATCTGACGGACCTTATCGGTCATGCGCTGCAGGTTAAAGTCGACGTAGATGATCGTCTGAAGCAGGCGGAAGTCGGAGGCGACCGGTGACTGCGTGGCGATCAGGTTATAGCAGACGGCCTCCAGGTTGGCGCAGCGCGCGTCAATCGAAAGCGTGCGCTTCTTGGTCTTGGTGGCGAGCTTGCGGTCGTCGGTCACATAGGCCTTCACGGCATCGTGGAGGGCCAGATCGACGGCCTCATAGATGCTCAGCATCTCGTGACGGGCCTCGATGAGCTGACGGGAAAACAGTTTGCGCATGGTTCACTCCAATCAGTTGGGTGCGGTCATGCCGCCCGCACAGTGAATACGCACCGGACCAGGTCCGATCGGCTTGGGACTAGTCGCACCGATCAGCCAAAGCGGCCGGTGATATAGTCTTCCGTCCGCGAGTCCACCGGGCTGGTGAAGATCGCGTCGGTTTGACCATACTCGATGAGCGTGGCGGGCTCGCCGGCAACTTCCTGCAAGAAGAATGCGGTGTAGTCGCTGATACGAGCTGCCTGCTGCATTGAATGCGTGACGATGATGATCGTCATCTCGGGCGCCAGCTCGGCCATCAGATCCTCGACCTTAGAGACGGACGTGGGGTCGATGGCGGAGCAGGGCTCGTCCATCAGGAGAACATCGGGTTGCACCGCAAGCACGCGCGCGATGCACAGACGCTGCTGCTGACCGCCCGAGAGCGCCAAACCATCCTTGTTGAGCTGATTGGATACCTCTTTCCAGAGGTTGGCGCGCTTGAGCGATTCTTCCACGATGTCATCGAGGTCGCTTTTGCTAGTCACGCCCTGCAGACGAGGGCCAAAGGCGACATTCTCGTAGATGGATTTGGGAAACGGGTTGGGCTGCTGAAAGATCATGCCCACGCGACGACGGAGATCGACCGGGTCGACGCCCTCGGCATAGATATCATTGCCGTCGAGCGTCATGGTGCCCTCGACGCGCGTACCCTCGATCAGATCATTCATGCGGTTGATGCAGCGCAAAAACGTCGACTTGCCGCAGCCCGAAGGGCCAATGAAGGAGGTGATGGCGTTTTTGGCGATGTTGAGGTCAAGCCCCGTCAGCGCATGAAAGTCACCGTACCAAAAGTTGAAATCCTTGGCCGTAATGGCCGCTTGCTCCAGCGTGGGAGCGGACTGATAAACGGACATGGGACTCCTTAACTAGCGACGCTTGCGCGACAGGAAGCGCGCAAACAGGTTGAAGGCCAGAATGATCACCATCAGCAAGAGCGCGGTGCCGTAGGCTGCGTTCATGTTGATGCCGTCGTTTGCAAGCAGGTACAGGTGAACCGTCATGGGGCGGCCGGAATCGAGCGGCGAAATAGGTAGATTGATGGCCTGGCCCATCGTATAGAGCACGACGGCGGTCTCGCCGATGGCGCGGCCGATGGCAAGCACGATGCCCGTGGCAATACGGCCAAAGGCAGAAGGAAGCACGATCTTGGAGACGACCTGCCACTTGGTGGCGCCCAGGCCGTACGCGCCCCAACGGATATAGCGCGGAACGGCGCGAATGGCCTCTTCGGTGGTGCGCATGACGATGGGAAGCATCAAGAGCGCGAGTGCCAGAGCGGCCGAGACCATCGAAAGGCCCAGACCCATGGCCTCGACAAACAAGGCGTAGCCAAACAGGCCCATAACGATAGAGGGCACCGAGGCCAAAGCGTCAGCAGCGTAGCGAATGAGCTCGACGACCTTGCCCTGCTTGGCGTACTCGGCCAGATAGACGGCTGCCAGCACAGCAATCGGCGTGCAGATAAGCATGGCGAGCGCCGTCACATAGACGGTCGAGACGATCGTGGGCCAAATTCCGCCCTCGGCGTTGACGCCCTGGGGCCAACCGAAGATAAAGTCGAGCGAGATATGCGGCAGGCCGTTAATGACCACATATGCGATGATAGCGACCAGCACCAGCGTGGTGATATAGGCAGCCGCGCGGAATACGCCGAGCATGATCTTGTTGGACAAGTCCTTGTTGATGCGGCCCTTCTTGCCGTGGGAAAGGGCACGCTTGATGCGCTCGCGCGACGAGGTCGTATCGACCGTCGCGTCAACGGAATCGGACATAGCTTACCCCCTCTTTTTCTTGGAAATCAGACGGACGACGCCCACCAGCGTGGCGGAGATGATAAACAGGACCACGCCCATGCCGAACAGCGCCGAGCGGTGCAGACCCGAGGAATAGCTCATGTCGAGCGCGATCTGGCTCGTGAGCGTCGAGATGGGGCTCGCAATGCTGTCGGGAATAACCGGGGCGTTACCCACGACCATGAGCACGGCCATGGTCTCGCCGATGGCACGGCCCATACCCAGCACGATGGCATCCACGATACCCAGCTTGGCGGCAGGTAGCACGACCTTATAGATGGTCTGCCACTTGGTGGCGCCCATGGCATACGATGCCTCGCGAATGCCCATGGGAATGGAATTGAGGGCATCGATGGTGAGCGTGGTGATGGTAGGGACGATCATGATGGCAAGCACGAACCACGCCGTCAGCGCACCAAAACCAAGACCACCGGTCACCTGCGCGATAAACGGACGGATGATGATCATGCCAAAGAAGCCATAGATGATAGAAGGGATGCCGGCCAACAGGTCAACGGCAGGGCTGATGAGCTTGCGTACGCGCTTGCCGGCGATCTCGACCAGATACACAGCCGTGCCCACGCCCAGGGGCACACCCATGGCGAGCGCACCGACGGTCACCAGACCCGAGCCGGCAAGCAGCGACACGATGCCGTAGTGGCCCTCAGAGGGCGCCCACGTAAAGCTAAAGAAATCTGCCAGACCGATGTCGGTAAAGACGGGCAGCGCCGAGTACGTGGTAAAGACAAAAATCAGGATGACGGTAACAACCGCCAAGAACGCGCAGGCAAAGAAGATCCACTGCAGCGCCTTCTCCTTGATATAGGTGCTGCGCGATACGAGCGCCAGCTCGCGCTTCTTGGGCGCCTGACCATTCTGCTCAGTCTGGGAGTTTTCCTGTGCTTCCATGCTACTCACTCCCCTTCTCGTCGTTGGTGACGGGAATAAAGCCCGCCTCGCGAATCTGCTTGTCCATCTTTTCGGACGTCACGTAGTCGATGTAATCCTGCGCCTGCTGCGAAGGCGCACCCTTCACAAAGAAGTAAAGGTCGCGCGAGATGGGATAGCCGCCACTCGCGACCGTCTTCTCGGACGCCTCAACATGATTGACCGAGACGGCCTTGACCGAGGTCTTGGCGTTGAGGCTATCGACGAAGCCCAGTGAAATGTAGCCGATAGCCCCGCGCGAACGAGATACCACGTCGCGCACCTGGCCCGTGCCCGAAAGAACGGCCGAGCGGCGATCGAACGGGGTGCCGTCCATCACGATGGTGCGGAAGGCCTCACGCGTGCCGGACGCCTCGTCTCGGTTGATGACCTGGATCTTCAGGTCCTCTCCGCCGACTTCCTTCCAGTTGGTGATCTTACCGGCGTAAATATCGCGGAGCTGCTCGGTCGAGAGGTTATCGACCGGGTTATCGTCGTTCACGATGACCGCGATACCGTCGTGGGCAATGACGATGGGAGTCAGGCCCAGATCCTGTTCGTCGGCATTGAGTCCACGGGAGGAGCTGGCGATATCGGCCGTGCCAGCGCTGACGGCTTCGATTCCAGCGGAAGAGCCCAAACCGGAAACGAGCACGTCGATGCCGGTCTCCTCCTTAAAGCCCTCTGCCGCAATCTCGGCGATAGGAAGACAGGTCGTGGAGCCGGCCACGGTAATGGAAGAGGTAGAAGATCCCGAAGAACAGGCGCACAGCGTAAGCGTAAGCACAGCGGCGCTCAGGACCGATACGATCTTTCTCATAGCATCACGCCGATCGCAGCATGGCGCCCACAGGTGCCGTCCTCGTTACGGTAGGAATAAAAGCGGTCGTTCTGACGCACAGTCGAAAGCTGGGTATCCACGATATTATCCGCGTCCACACCGATATCTACCAGCGCCTCACGAATGGCGGCAGATAGATCGAGCATGCGAGAAGCGCCCGCATCGATGCACGAAAACTCGGCGGCAAAGCGGTCCATGAGTTCCTGGGATACCTCATATTCGTCAGCCAAGATATGGGGGCCGATATAGGCGGAAACGTCGCTCGCATCGCAGCCGGCAGCATCGCAAAGCGCCCGGCACGCCTTGGCAGAAATACGTGTAATCGTGCCCTTCCAACCGGAGTGCACCACGGCAAATCCGCCGGGGGCCACCAGCACCACGGGAACGCAGTCAGCAAAGCAGAGAAGCACGGGCACGTCATGGGCCGTACAGACGATGGCATCGCAACCCTCGGCAATCTGCTCGCGAACAGCCTCAAGATCGTCGGCGCCGTTCGAAGTCACCGTAACGATATGGTCACCATGTACCTGATTGGGCACGAGCAGATTATGCTCGCACTCAGTGGCGCCCATAGCTTCGAGCGCTCGACGACGATTTTCTTGAACAGCAAAGGGGTCATCGCCTACATGCGAGCCCAGGTTGAGCGAGGAGTACGCATCTTCAGAAACGCCACCGGTGCGCTCGGTAAAGGCAAAGCGGACATCGGATGTCGCGCCCTCCACCAACGTAACTCCATCATGGTCGACACGCGAAACGTTGTCCGCACGTGCTGCCATACTAAAGCCTCCTAATAACACAAGTACCGCGGCGTCGCCGCGCAGTCCGCGTTTATACGGCTGTCATACTTCCTTAAAAGGATACCCGCAGCGGTAGGGACCAAACGTAAAGGGAACGTAAGGAGATTGGAGGCTTTCGTTTACAAACGAGAAACAAAACGGGGTGCATCCAAATGGACACACCCCGTGCAGGTCGTTGAGAAAAACGAACTAGAAGCTACCGCGCTTCAGGAAGTCGGGAAGCTCGAACTGGTCGTTGCCAAAGTTGGGCAGCTCGGTACCACCGACGTTGCGGGTCGGAGCGGCCTGAGCCGGGCTGGCAGCCGGAGCGGTGCGCTGCGGCTCAGCGGAGGCAGCGGCCTTGCTCTGAGACTGCTGAGCAGCAAAGAGCTCGTCCTGACGGTTGACGTTGGAATCGGAGAAGCCCGTAGCGATGACGGTGATACGCACCTGATCGCCCAGGGACTCGTCGACAACGGTACCGAAGATGATGTTCGCCTCGGGGTCGACGGCGTTGGCGACAACGTCGGCGGCGTCGCTGATCTCCTGGATGCCCAGGTCCTTGGAACCAGCGATGGAGAGCAGCACGCGCGTGGCACCATCGATGGAGCTCTCGAGCAGCGGGCTGGAGATGGCCTGCTGGGCAGCGTCGACGGCACGAGTATCCCCAGAAGAGGTACCGATACCCATCATGGCGGTACCGGCCTGCTTCATGATGGTCTTAACATCGGCGAAGTCCAGGTTGATGATACCGGGGACGGTGATGAGGTCGGTAATGCCCTGGGTGCCCTGGGAAAGGACGCCATCGGCAATCGCGAAGGCCTCGAGCATGGTGGTCTTCTTCTCGGCGATGTCGAGCAGCTTATCGTTAGGGATGACGATCATGGTGTCGACGCAATCGGAGAGGGTCTTGATGCCCTCCTCGGCGCTCTTCTTGCGCTTGCGGCCCTCGAAGGTGAAGGGCTTGGTCACGACGGCGACGGTCAGTGCGCCGACCTCGTTCATCGCGATATCGGCAACGATGGGAGCAGCGCCGGTACCGGTGCCACCGCCCTCGCCGCAGGTGATGAACACCATGTCGGCGCCAGCGAGCGCCTCGGCAATGTCGTCGCGGGACTCATCGGCAGCCTTGCGGCCAACCTCGGGGTTGGCGCCGGCGCCCAGGCCGCGGGTAAGGTCGGTGCCGATGTGCACCTTGATATCGGCATCAGAGATCGCGAGTGCCTGAGCATCGGTGTTGATGGCAACAAACTCGACGCCGCGGATGCCCTCTTCGATCATTCGATTGACCGCGTTGGTACCGCCGCCGCCGACGCCGACCACCTTAATGACGGCAAGGTAGTTGTTGATCTCTGTCTCGTGCATGTCGGTCCTCCGAACAAAGGTTATAGCCATAGCATGGGTCGACCCCTGCGCACATTAACCTTCAGGTTGAAAGTAAATGCAAAGGTAAACCGTATTATGTTTGCACATTATGAACGTATCAGTCAAATAATTGACCGTGAAAACCAAACAAACCAGATAAACGGCGTGGTATGGCCCCTCAACAAAGCATCAACCAGCGCTACGAGGTCGGAGCATTCCTAAATGTGTAGTTGCCCGGAGAGCGCACATTGATATACGTTACGCCCTCTACCTGCGAAAGCAACTTGGTGACTACGCGTTCCTTCTTG
>CAKUHM010000041.1 GCA_934655835.1 uncultured Collinsella sp.
GTCGTACAGCGGCAGGCCCTGGTAGAACTCGCGCAAGAACACGGGCGCCAGTGCCGTCTGCCAGTCGTTGCAGTGCAGGATGTCGCACTCAAAGCCGGCCGGCAGGTGCTGCAGGCTCTCGGTGATGGCCTTGGAGAAGAACGCAAAGCGCTCGCCGTCGTCAAAGAAGCCGTACGGATAGTCGCGCGCAAAGTAGCGCTCGTTATCGATAAACATATAGGTGACGCCGTCGTGCTCGAGCTTCTCGAGCCCGCAGTACTCGTTGCGCCAACCCAGGCTCACGTAAAAGTCGGCAAAGTGCTCCATCTGCGCCTTGTACTCGTCCTTGATGGTGGCGTACTTGGGCACCATCACGATGACTTCGGCGCCGGCGCGCACAAGCGCCGCGGGCAGCGAGCCTGCCACGTCGCCCAGGCCACCGGTCTTAACAAACGGTGCACACTCGGCCGAGGCAAACACGATCTGCATCTTTTTGCTGGAATCTGCCATATTGTCTCCCATGTTGCAATTCGAGAATAGCCGCCTGGCACAAACCGGGCGGCTATTCTACTTGTTACGTGCGATGTTGCGGTGCCAACGTTAACGTACGATGGTGGTGTCAGAAGTTAACGGAGCCTTGCCCAGCACCAGGATGTTCTCGGGCGTGCCGCGAAGTTCGGTGTTGGTGGGAACCACGTTGTTCTTGTCCAGAATGGCGTTCTCGACGCGGGCGCCGCTCTTGATGATGCAGCTCTGGTTGATGATCGAGTTGGTCACCGATGCCCCCTCCTCGACCACGACGCCGCGCGACAGGATCGAATTGCGCACGGTGCCCTTGATGATGCAGCCGGCCGAGATGATCGAGTTGCACGCGTGGCTGCCGGTCGCATAGCGCGAGGGCGGCACGTCGTGGGCCTTGGTCAGGATCGGGCGCTCGGGATCGAAGAGCTGGTCGGCCACGGTCTGGTCGAGCAGGTCCATGCTGCGGCGGTACAGCGACTTCTCGCTAAACACGCCCACGACCTCGCCCTTGTACTCGTAGCTGCACACGTCGATGTTGCCAAAGTCGCCCTGGAGCGCCTCGAGCAGGTCCAGATAGTCGGCGGCCTGGTAGTGATCGATGATCTCGAGCAGCGTCTCGCGGTTGACGATGCAGCAGTCCATGGACGCGTTGTCGCCGTACACGACGCCGGCGCTCACGCCCGTCAGACGGCCGTTCTCGCCAATCTCGAGCTTGGTCTCGTCCTCAACGTTGCGCGTGGCCTTGCAGTACACCACGGTCATCTGGGCGCCGGAGTTCTCGTGCGCCTCGATGATGGTGTTGAGATCCATGTTAAAGATGATGTTGGTGCCCATCATCACAACGTAGGGCTTGTCCGAGCGCTGGAACAGCGTCTTGTTGGAGATGATGTCGCGCAGCAGGAAGCGCATGCCGCCCTTGGTGGTGCCATACGCGTTGCCGGGGACCATGAACAGGCCGCCCTTCTTGCGGTCCAGACCCCAGTCCTTGCCCGAGCCCACGTGGTCAATCAGCGAGCGGTAGTTGCCCGGCATGACGACGCCGACGGTCTTGATGCCGGCATTCATCATGTTGGACAGCGGAAAGTCGATCAGGCGGTAGCGGCCCAAAAACGGGACGGACGCGATGGGGCGGTCCTTAAGCAGCACGCTGCCGTAGGTCGAAGAGTAGTTAGCGGTGATGTAACCGATGGCCTTGCGATTGATCATCGGATCATTCCCCCTTCCCGATAACGACGTCATTTCCAACGACGGCCGTATCCTTGGTGGTATCGACAGAGCCGAGCTTCACGCCCTCTTCGACCGTGGAGTTCTCGCCCAAAATTGCGCGGCAGATGTGCGCGCCGCTCTTAACGTGCGCACCCGGCAGCAGCACAGAGTCCTCGACCACGGCGCGCTCCTCGATGATGACATCGGTCGAAAGGATCGAGTGGCGAGCGGTGCCGTAGATCTTGCAGCCGTTGGAGACCAGGCAGTCGTCCAGGCGGCCGTCCGGACCAATGTAGTGCGGCGGACGCGTGGTGATGTTGGACATGATGGGGAAGTTCTTGTCAAAGAGGTCGAACTCGGGGTTGTTGCCCAGCAGGTCCATCGAGGTCTCGTGGAAGCTGGCGATGGTGCCGACGTCCTTCCAAAAACCGTGGAACTCGTAGCTGTACAGGCGCTTTTCCTCGCCGAGCAGCTTGGGGATGATGTCCTTACCAAAGTCGTGGCTCGAACGCTGGTCCAGGGCGTCCTCCTCGAGCGCGGCGATCAGCACGTCGGCCGAGAAGATGTAGATGCCCATGGACGCGAGGTTCGAATCGGGCTTCTCGGGCTTCTCGGTGAACTTGGTGATGCGGCCGTCCTCGGGGTCGGTGGTCAGGATGCCAAAGCGGCTGGCCTCCTCCCACGGCACGGGCATAACGCTCACCGTAAGATCGGCGTTGTTCTCAATGTGCGTCTTGAGCATCTTGCGGTAGTCCATGCGATACAGGTGATCGCCGGAAAGAATCAGGACGTACTTGGGGTCGTTGGCCTTGATGTAGTCCAGGTTCTGCGTAATGGCGTCGGCCGTGCCCGCATACCAGGCGCCGCCGGTCTGCGTCTCGTACGGCGGCAGGATCGACACGCCGCCGTCGCGGCTGTCCAGATCCCAGGCCTCGCCGGAGCCCACATAGGCATGCAGCAGGTAGGGGCGATACTGCGTCAGAACGCCTACCGTGTCGATGCCCGAGTTGGAGCAGTTGGACAGCGAAAAGTCGATAATGCGGAACTTGCCACCAAAGCTAACCGCCGGCTTAGCGATCTTTTGGGTGAGTGCCCCCAATCGGCTGCCCTGTCCTCCTGCGAGGAGCATCGCGATGCATTCTTTCTTACTCATCGATTTCTCCTTCTGTCATCGATGTTTCTAAACCCATTAGCGACGGGCGCGGCGCCAGGTCGCGCCCGTCGAGTAATGCCGTGCTGGCAAAGGGAGCTCGCCTTAGGCGTGCCAGATCTCGTCGCGGTACTCGCGAATGGTGCGATCGCTCGAGAACCAGCCGCTCGATGCGGTGTTGAGCAGCGCCTTGCGGTTCCAGGTCTCCTGGTCGCCGTAGCTGCCCGTGAGCGTCTCCCAGGCGTCCACATAGCTGCGGAAATCGGCCATGACCAGGTCGGGGTCGTTGTTGTTCATGAGCTCGTTGTAGATGCTCTCAAAGTTGCCCGAAAGACCCGCAAAGGTGTTGTCCTTGAGCTCGTCCATCACGCGGCCCAGACGCTCGCGATCGCCGTTGAGGGTATCCCATGCAAAGTAGCTGTTCGATGCCCAGAGCTGCTCGACCTCGGGAGCGGTCAGACCAAAGATGGCCTCGTTCTCGCGGCCGGCCAGGTCGGCGATCTCGATGTTGGCGCCGTCGAGGGTGCCCAGCGTAATGGCGCCGTTCATCATGAGCTTCATGTTGGACGTGCCCGAGGCCTCCTTGCCGGCCGTGGAAATCTGCTCCGAGATCTCGGCGGCGGGGTAGATGAGCTGGGCGTTGCTCACGCGGAAGTTGGGGATAAAGCAGACCTTCATGACCTCGTTCACGCGCGGGTCGTTGTTGATGACGTCGGCCACGGAGTTGATGAGGCGGATGGTCTCCTTGGCAAAGGTGTAGCTCGAGGCAGCCTTGCCGCTAAAGATGAAGGTCGTCGGCGTTACGTGGAAGTTGGGGTCGGCGATGCGACGGTTGTAGATGTCCATCACCTTCATGATGTTCATGAGCTGACGCTTGTAGGCGTGGAAGCGCTTCACCTGAACATCGAAGACGGTGTTGGGGTCGATAACCAGACCGGTCTCGGCCTTAACGTAGGCAGCCAGACGCTCCTTGTTGGCGCGCTTGGAGGCACCCACGGCCTTCAGGAACTCGGTGTCGTTCTGGAACTCCTTGAGCTTCTCCAGCTCAAAGGCGTCCTTAAGCCAGCCATCGCCAATTGCCTCGGTGACCAGCTTGGCGTAAGTGGGGTTGGCCTCGGCAAAGAAGCGACGGTGCGAGATGCCGTTGGTCTTGTTGTTGAACTTCTCGGGCGTGAGGGCATAGAAGTCCTTGAGCACGATGTTCTTGATGATGTCGGAGTGAATCTTGGCCACGCCGTTGACGCTGTGGCTGCAGATCACGGACAGGTTGGCCATGCGAATCTCGCCGTCCCACAGGATGGCGGTCTGGCGCAGACGCTCCTGCCAGCCCTCCTGCGTGGTGTCGAACGACTCGTGCCAGCGACGGCTGATCTCGTCGATGATCTGGTACACGCGGGGGAGGAGCTTGGAGAACGTGCCGATGGGCCACTTCTCCAGAGCCTCGGGCAGGATGGTGTGGTTGGTGTAGCTCACGACCTGAGTCACGATGTTCCAAGCGTCGTCCCACTCGAGCTTCTTCTCGTCGATGAGGATGCGCATGAGCTCGGGGCCGCACATGGCGGGGTGGGTGTCGTTGGTGTGGATGGCCACAAACTGCGGCAGCAGCTCCCAGTTCTCGCCGTGCTCCTTCTCAAAGGTGTCGAGCAGGCTGTAGATGCCAGCCGACACAAACAGGTACTCCTGCTTTAGGCGCAGCAGACGGCCGTGCTCGCCGGCGTCGTTGGGGTAGAGGATGGCGCTGATGGCCTCGGCCTCGGCGCGCTCGGCGTCGGCCAGGGCGTAGTCACCGCGGTTGAAGGCCTCCAGGTCAAAGTGCTCCTCGACCGGCTCGGCAGCCCAGACGCGCAGCTTGTTGACGGTCTCGCCGGCATAGCCAACGACAGGGATGTCATAAGGGACGGCCAGGATGTCCTGCGTGTCCACCGTGCGGTAGAACGTGCGGCCGTCCTCCTCAAAGCCCTCAACATGGCCACCAAACTTGATGGTCACGGCCTTGTCCTGACGACGGACCTCCCAGGGATAGCCGTGGGTGAGCCACTCGTCGGTGCTCTCCACCTGGCTGCCGTTGACGATCTCCTGCTTAAACAGGCCGTAGCGGTAGCGCATGCCGTTGCCGTAGCCGGCAATGCCCTCGGCTGCCATGGAATCCAGGAAGCACGCGGCCAGACGGCCCAGGCCACCGTTGCCCAGAGCCGGATCGGGCTCCTGGTTCTCGATGACGGACAGGTCGAAGCCCATGTCGTCGAGCGCCTCGGCGACCATGTCGCGCACGCCAAAGTTGAGCAGGTAGTTGTCGAGCAGGCGGCCGATCAAAAACTCGATCGAGAAGTAGTACACGCGCTTTTTGCCCTCGGCGGTGACGCGGGCGTCACTGCTGGTGGCAACGGTGCGGGCCTTCTCGGCCACGAGCTTTGCCAGGGCGTTAAAGCGGTCGAGGTCGCTGGCGGCCTCGACGCTCTTGCCGCTGATGCTCATGACGGCATCGCGATAGAGCTCGGTAAACTCCTGCTTGTTGTCGAAGATCTTATTCATACGTTCCTTTCCCCCGGGGATATCTCCCGGAACGGTTATGACTTACATCCTACGCCCCAGCGGGGCGGGTGATTACAGTGGTAACTGCTTTGTTACGCGTCCTAAGCGGTCGACTTAACAGAAGCAGACTTTGCCTTGGTAGTTGCCTTTTTGACAGCCGGCTTCTTAGCCGTGGTGGCCTTGGTCGCGGGCTTCGCAGCAGCTTTGGTCTTGGTCGTCGTAGCCTTCGCCTTAGCCGGAGCCTTCTTGGCCGCAGCAGCCTTGGGCTTCACCGAGGACGTGCGCTTACGCGTAGCCTTCTTCGGCTCCTCAACCACCGGCGGCTTGTAGCTGCTGGGACCGCGGCGCTTGAGCACCACGCCAGCCAGGCCGGGCACCTTGATCTCGATGGAGTCCATCTGCCCGTTCCAGGGATAGGGCTCGCTCGAGCAGGTGTAGGGCCCCTCGCCGGCATATCCGCTGCCGCCAAACTCGGGACGGTCGGAATCGAAGATGACCTCCCAGTCACCCTCGCGCGGCACGCCCACGCGGAAGCTCTCGTAGCTCGCCGGGTCAAAGTTGATCAGGATCACCAGGTCGTCGTCCACGTCCTCGCCCTGGCGCACAAAGCTCACGATGGACTGCTTGGAGTTGTCCGCGTCGATCCAGGTAAAGCCGTCGTCGGTGTAGCCGCGCTCGTACAGGGCGGGCTCGGCGGTGTACAGGTGGTTGAGCGCCTTGATAAACGCCTGATGATGCTTGTGGGTCTCGTACTCCTCGGTCAAGAACCACTGGATGGACTCGTAGTAGCGCCACTCGATAAACTGGCCAATCTCGTTGCCCATAAAGTTGAGCTTGGCACCGGGGTGCGTCATCTGGTAGAAGGCCAGCGTGCGCAGGCCGGCAAACTGGCGCCACCAGTCGCCCGGCATGCGGCCGATCAGCGAGCACTTACCGTGCACGACCTCGTCGTGGCTGAGCGGGCAAATGAAGTTCTCGGTAAAGGCGTACATGATGGAGAACGTGAGCAGCCCGTGGTTGCCGGGGCGCCACGGAAAATCGGTCTGCATGTAGTGCAGGGTGTCGTTCATCCAGCCCATGTCCCACTTGTAGTGGAAGCCCAGGCCGCCGTCCTGCGGCGGATAGGTCACGAGCGGCCACGCGGTGGACTCCTCGGCCATCATCATCACGTCGGGGTAGTGCGCCTCAACGGCGCAGTTGACCTGGCGGATAAACGCGCTGGCGTCCAAGTCCTCCTCGGTACCGTACTTGTTGAACTTCTTTTGGCCGGGATCGTCGATGCCAAAGTTGAGGTACAGCATGCTGGACACGCCGTCCATGCGAATGCCGTCCACGTGGAAGTTCTCGAGCCAGTACAGCACGTTGGAGACCAGGAAGGAGCGGACCTCGCCGCGGGCGAAGTCGAACTTATGCGTGCCCCAGTTGGGGTGAATCTCGTGCTCAAACAGCATGTGGCCGTTAAAGGTGGCAAGGCCGTGGGAGTCGGCGCAAAAACCGCCGGGCACCCAGTCCATGATCACGCCGATGCCAGCCTCGTGGCACGCATCGATAAAGTGCATGAGTTGCTGCGGGTCGCCATAGCGCGACGTGGCGGCATAGTAGCCGGTCGTCTGGTAGCCCCAGGAGCCGTCGAAGGGATGCTCCATAAGCGGCATGACCTCGATATGCGTGTAGCCCATGTCGCGCACGTAGTCCACGAGCTCCACCGACAAGTCGTCGTAGGTGTAGAACTCACCGCGCTGCGCGGGGAAGGGATCCATGGGACCGGGGTAGTTGCCAAACTCGTCCGGCTCGCCCTGCGGCGCATCGCCGTGGCGCTTCCACGATCCGATATGCACCTCGTAGATGTTCAGCGGCTGCGACATGTGGTTATGGCCGGCGCGGCGCTTGAGCCACGCGGCGTCGTTCCACTTGTAGCCGTCCAGGCTCCACAGCACACTCGCCGTACCCGGAGGGCACTCGGCCTTAAAGGCGTACGGATCGGCCTTGTAGAGCTTTTCGCCCTCGTTGGTCTCGATCAGATACTTATAAAGCTGTCCCTGCTCGGCGCCAGGAATAAAGCCTTCCCAGATAGCGCTCGTATGCACGGGCACCAGCGGGTTGGCTTCCTCATCCCAGTCGTTAAATTCACCAATGACGTGGACGCTCTTTACATCGGGCGCCCAAACGCAAAAACGCCAGCCGCGCGTACGATTCTGCGTGTCGGGGTGCGCGCCCATCTTCTCCCAGCTGCGCTCCCACATACCAATGCCAAACAGATAGACATCGTCCTTTGAGAGCTCCGGTGCGTGCGGGGCGGCTTTACGGGTTGCGGGCTTTTTGGTTACTGGCTTTAGCTTTGTATCGCTCACGTTTGATCCCATCATGACGCGGCAGCGTGTTGCCTTGGTGACTAGATGCGAAAGGTCCAAGGCTGCACGAATCGAAGGGACGGCGATAGTTCTATGATTCGTTCCACCTCGCGTGCTCGGTGGAACTTTCGGCAGAAACTACGATAACACCTGTACGTTACTTTTATGAAGGAAAGTGGTTTTAGGGCGGCGTTTAATCGGTAAGCGCCATGTTTAGACCACTGGCAGAATTGCAATGGTAAAACTCTTGACAGTTTTACCAATTAGGGTTTCAAGATTGTTAGTTTGACGTTTGGTAAAACGTTTTTAGCAGGATGTTTACCATTTGACATTGAAAGGTACGTTTATGTCCCAGACCGCCGCCCCTAAGGTCGCTTTTATTTTCGATTGCGACGGCACCCTGGTTAATAGCACCCCCGTGTGGGCCTATGCGTGTCCCGAATTATTGCGCCGTCATGGGGTGAACGCAACCGATGACGACTTTGCCAAATTTGAGCACCTGGCGCTGGAGGACGAGTGCCAGGCCTACCACGACACGTGGGGCATTGGAGCGAATGGCGAGGAGCTGTATCGCGAGCTGAGCGAGATCCTTATCGACGGTTACTCCAAGGTGCCGCCGCGCGAGGGGCTGCTGGCTTTTTTGGAACAAGCGAAGGAGGCCGGCATTGCCATGTGCGTGGCCACGTCGACGCCGGCCGAGCTGGTTGGTTCCGCACTGGCCGGTGCCGGGCTCGATCGCTATATGGAGTTTGTGACCACAACGGGCGAGGCAGGGCACTCCAAGCAGTTCCCCGACGTGTACGAGCTGGCGCTGAGCCGCCTGAAGGAGCGCCACGGGCACGCGTTTGACACCGCCTGGGTGTTTGAGGACGCGGTCTTTGGCCTTAAGAGCTCAGGAGCCGCCGGCTTTAAGCGCGTGGGCATTTACGACCCGCACGGCCGCATGGAGCGCAACGACGTGCGCGCCAACTGCGAGATCTTTATCGATAGCTACGAGGAACTTGAGCTTGATCGCGTGCTGGCGTTTGAGGGGTAGGCGAGAGCCGTGGCTTGCAAAGTAATAGTAGTCTGCGGCTCGCCGTTGGTGGCGAGCGCCGAGTTGTTGCGCCGACTAGCGGGGGAGTGCGACCACATCGTCGCCGTAGACCGCGGCCTGGACGCCCTGCTGGGTGCCGGTTTGAGCTGCGACGTCTACGTAGGCGACGCCGACACCGTAAGCGATAAGGGCCGAGCGCTAGTCGATGCCGCCAAAGACTTCGAAGTAGAGCGCCACAACCCCTACAAGGATTACACCGATCTAGCCCTAGCCCTAGACACCATCCGCCGCCGCTGGCCCGGAGCCGAGCTGTACGCAACCTGCGCCACCGGAGGCCGCCCGGATATGGCCTTATCCGTCCTAGGCCTACTATCAGCCTACACCGACGCCCCCGTCTGGATCAAAGAAGACAAAGTAATGGCCAGAATCCTGCATCAGAACGAAACCTGGACCATAGAAAACGCAGCCGGCAAAACCTTCTCCATCATCGCAATAGCCCCAAACACGGAAGTAAGCGAACAAGGCCTAGAATGGGAACTAGACCACGCCAAGTTAGGCCTACTAGCCGACACCGGCATCAGCAACATCGTCCGGGGCACAGCAACCATTGACGTCCACTCGGGAGTTGCAATAGCGTATTTGCTCCATCAGGGTTTTATCGGGACGGTGGATAGAAATAATCGCTCGTAGAGTGATTATTTTTGCCCCGTCCCAGGAAAACCCGTAAGTGAAGTTATCAAGCCAAAAAACCTCTTGCACAACAAAGGAACTTCCCCTATAGTATCCACTCGTCACGGGGGCGTAGCTCAGCTGGGAGAGCGCTTGACTGGCAGTCAAGAGGTCAGGGGTTCGATCCCCCTCGTCTCCAC
>CAKUHM010000042.1 GCA_934655835.1 uncultured Collinsella sp.
AAGCTGATGAGCGGCTGACCGGCCTTGACCGTGTCGCCCATCTCGACAAAGCGAGCAAAGCCCTTGCCGTTCATTTGCACAGTACCCAGGCCAACGTGGATAAATACGCGTAGGCCGTCCTCGGTAATCATGCCGATGGAGTGGTTGGTAACGGTGGTGGCGCCGATGCGACCGTTGGCGGGGGCGTAAATGGTGTCGGTAATGGGCTCGATGCCGTAGCCCTGGCCGAGCATGCCCGAGGCGATGGTCTCGTCGGGAACCTCATCCAGATTGACGAGCACGCCGTTGACGGGAGCGTAGATGACGCCGTCGCGGGTGGCGAAGCTTGCTGCGGGCGGAACGGACTCCTCGCCCGTCGAGGTGAACGTGGACTTGAGCGAATCGAGCAGACCCATAGATGCCTCCAACGTATCAAGTGCGCATATCGCGCGCGTGTAGTTTGCCGGAAACGTTTCGTACGTGTTTCCCGGCACGGTCAGCGCCTCTATTCTACGCTGCTCAACGATAGCTCTGAGCTGCGATTTTGTGATATATCAGTTGAAGGGCAACTTATTGCGGGGGTGTTTCTGCGCCGCGGGCTCAAGTGGGGTACGCTTGAGGGCGATAAAAAGTGCGCATGTTTTGCGCGAAGGGAGCACCAATGATTGTCGAGAACCATGCACTGTGGGGCGAGGAACCGACCGAGGAATATCCGGCGACATTTACGTTTTTGGGTGCCGAGCCGCTGCCCGATAAGCCCAATGGTCGCCGCCCGGCCGTGATCATCTGCGGCGGAGGCGCGTTTACGCATATCGCGCCGCATGAGCAAGATCCCGTGGCGTTTGCGTTTTTGGACCACGGCTACCAGGCCTTTGTACTTAATTATGTGACGAGCGCCACGGGTGATGTGAGCTTTCCGCACCCTCAGGCAGACCTCGCCAAGATGGTCGCCACGGTGCGTGCCAACGCCGACGAATGGCATGTCGATCCCAAGCGCGTGTGCGTCGTGGGCTTCTCGGCAGGCGGCATGATCTGCGCCTCGCTGGCAACGCAGTGGAAGACCGGTCCCTTTGCGGGCCTTGCCGGGGCTCGTCCGGAGGATATTCGTCCCGACGCCGTGGTGTTGGGCTATCCGTTGCTCGACCTTGCCTATGTGCGCGATATGCAGACGCGCGACCCGCGTATCGACCTGCGCGTGCCCAAGACCGGCGGCAAGACGGGGCGCGATCTGCTCAACGACTATCTGTCGATGGTGACGGGCGGCGAGGCGACCGATGAGCACCTGACCGACATTTGCCCCACCACGCACGTTTCACGCCAGATGCCCCCGACCTTTGTTTGGGGCGTTTCCGATGACAAGACGGCGCCGATCGCGCAGGTCTACCCGCTTGCGCAGCGCATGGCCGAGGAAGGCGTCGCATGCGAGATGCATGTCTTTGACCAGGGCGGCCACGGCCTTTCGCTCGGCAACGCCAACACCGCGGTCGACAACGAGGACAAGCAGGTTTCCGTACGCCCCTGGATCCGCCTAGCCTTCCGTTTCCTAGGCCGTCACGGCTTCTAAGTCGCGCAGTGCGAGGGTGGATAATCTCCCGTTTTTGGTCTGCTTTTCGGCCAAAAATGGGAGATTTTCCACCCTCGTCAGTCAAGCGTCCGAAAATCCACTCTCGTGATGGTGCAAGGGGACACTTGGCACTTGGGGACGTTCCTTTTGTGCCGGCAGTTGGGGACAGTCCTAGCACCAATCTGTTGATTGAACGTCGCTGTGTGTTCGCGCTATCATGCATGGTTACAATTGGTTAGCCGTGGCAAACGGTTAGCTATGGCAAACTTAATGCAACGCCTTGTGGGCGCCGGGGGAGGAACGCGGACGTGAGGCTCGATACGCTCGAGATCGGAAAAGACGCCGTTGTCGCATCGGTGACATCGGATGACCAGGCACTCCGACAACATATATTGGACATGGGCCTAACGCCGGGCACCGAAGTCACCATGATGAAGTACGCCCCCATGGGCGACCCGCTCGAGATTCGACTGCGCGGCTACGAGTTGACGTTGCGCAAGGACGATGCCGCCCGCATTGAGCTCGTGGATGTCCACGACACCGATACCGGCCCGCGCGTTAACGCCGCAATCGGCACGACGGAACACCCGGCACTGGGCGAGGGCACGTATTCGCCCCGCGCGGCCAAGACGGCTGTGCCCGAGGGCGCGCCGCTGCATTTTGCCCTTGCCGGCAACCAAAACTGCGGCAAGACTACGTTGTTCAACCAGCTGACGGGCTCCAACCAGCATGTCGGCAATTTTCCCGGTGTGACGGTTGACCGCAAGGACGGCGCCATTCGCAACCATCCCGAGGCGAGCGTCACCGACCTTCCCGGCATCTACTCGCTGTCGCCGTACACGGGTGAAGAGATCGTCAGCCGCCAATTCATCCTTGATGAGAACCCCGATGCGATTATCGACATCATCGATGCCACCAACATCGAGCGCAATTTGTATCTGACGCTGCAGCTCATGGAGCTCGATCGCCCCATGGTTATCGCGCTCAACATGATGGACGAGGTAACGGCCAACGGCGGCGCCGTGGACGTCAATCTGCTCGAGAGCCTTCTGGGCGTGCCGGTCGTTCCCATTAGCGCCGCCCGCAACGAGGGTATCGGCGAGCTCGTGGAGCATGCCCTGCACGTGGCACGATTCCGCGAGCGCCCCGGTCGCTTGGACTTTTGCGCGCCCGACGGCCCGGACGGCGGCGCGCTGCACCGCTGCATCCACGGCATCGCCAACCTGATCGAGGACCACGCCGCAGCGGCTCACATCCCGGTGCGTTTTGCAGCGACCAAGCTGGTCGAGGGCGATGAGCTGGTGACCGAGGCGCTTCACCTGGACGGCAACGAGCTCGATGCCATCGAGCACATCATCACCCAGATGGAGGGCGAGGCCGGCACCGACCGCCTGTCCGCGCTGGCTGACATGCGCTTTAGCTTTATCGGCAACGTATGCGGGCGCTGCGTGGTCAAGCCGCACGAGAGCCGCGAGCACGTGCGCTCCGTCAAAATCGACCGCATCTTGACCGGGCGCTACACGGCCATTCCGGCGTTCATCCTCATCATGGGCCTCGTCTTTTGGCTGACGTTTGGCGTGATCGGCGCCGCGTTGCAAGGCCTTATGGAGGACGGCATCGCGGTCGTCATTGCCTCGGCCGATGCGGGCCTCAAGGCGTTTGGCACCAACGACGTGGTCCGCTCGCTGGCGGTCGACGGTGTGCTCACGGGCGTGGGCAGCGTGCTGACCTTCCTGCCGATCATCGTCGTGCTCTTCTTGTTCCTCTCCATTCTGGAAGACTCGGGCTACATGGCGCGCGTGGCCTTTGTTATGGATAAGGTGTTGCGTCGCTTTGGCCTGTCTGGCCGAAGCTTTGTGCCGATGCTCGTTGGCTTTGGCTGCACCGTGCCTGCCATCATGTCGACGCGCACCCTGCCGTCCGAGCACGACCGCAAGATGACCGTCATGCTCACGCCGTTTATGAGCTGTTCGGCCAAGCTGCCGGTCTATGGCCTGCTGTGCGGAGCATTCTTCCCCAAGGCGACGGTCCCCGCCATGGTCTCGCTCTATTTGATCGGTATCGTGGTCGGCTGCATTGCCGCCCTGGTGCTCAACCGCACGGCATTTAAGGGCGATCCCGTGCCGTTTATCATGGAGCTTCCCAACTATCGCCTGCCGAGTGTCAAAACGACGGTGATGCTGGCCTGGGATAAGGCCAAGGACTTCATCACCAAGGCCTTTACCATTATCTTTGCTGCCACCGTGGTCATCTGGTTCCTCCAGACGTTCGACATTCGCTTTAACGTGGTCGCCGATCAGTCGCAAAGCCTACTGGCGGGCCTTGGCAGCATCATCGCACCGGTGTTGGCACCGCTCGGCTTTGGCGACTGGCGCGCCTCGACGGCCCTCGTCACGGGGCTTATCGCCAAGGAGAGCGTTATCTCGACGCTCACGGTGCTTTTGGGTGCTACCTCGCCGGCGGCGCTGTCGACCATGTTCTCGCCGTTTACCGCGTATGTGTTCTTGGTCTTTACGCTGCTGTATCCGCCGTGCGTGGCGGCCATCGGCGCCGTTAAGAGCGAGCTGGGCGGACGCTATGCCGTGGCAGTGTTCGCGTTTCAGGTGGCAGTCGCCTGGATCGTGGCGTTTGTTGTGCATTCGGCGGGCATATTGCTGGGGTTGGCTTAGCTATTTATTGACGGCGCAACCCCTGTGTATTGAGTTGATTGCGGTCCCGCATCTGTTGCTGACGGATGCGGGGCCGTTGCTATATAATCGCCCCCGCTCAAAATGATTGGAGACGTTATATATGACTCAGGCAAGGCAAGACGGCATCACGCTTAAGCAGTGGCTCCCGCTCATCGGACTCACCTGCTGCGCGTTCGTGTTCAACACGTCGGAGTTCATGCCCATCGGCCTTTTGACCGATATCGCCGCGTCGTTCTCGCTCACCGAGGCCCAGGCCGGCATCATGATCTCGGTCTACGCCTGGGGCGTCATGCTGTTGTCGCTGCCGCTCATGGTGTTTGCCTCGCGCTTCGAGTTCAAGCGGATGCTGTTGGGCGTGCTCGCTGTGTTCTCGCTGGGCCAGTTCCTGTCCGCCCTGGCGCCGACCTATCCCATCCTGGTCTGCGCGCGCCTGGTGGTCGCCTGCGCGCACGCCGTGTTCTGGTCGGTCGCCTCGATCATGGCGTCGCGCCTGGTCGACACGCGTCACGGGGCGCTCGCCATCAGCATGATCGCCACGGGCTCGTCCATCGCGCAGATCTTCGGCCTGCCGCTCGGCCGCGCCATCGGCCTGGCCGTCGGCTGGCGCATGACGTTTGCCGTGGTCGGGGCCTTCTCCGCTGCTGCGGTGGTGTACCAGGCCACGGTGTTCCCCACCATGTCAGCGGGCGAGCGTTTTACGCTCAAGCAGCTGCCCGAGCTGCTCAAGAACCCGTTCCTCGTCGCGCTCTATGCGGTCACGGTGTTCATGGCGACCGGCTACTACGCGGGCTACAGCTATATCGAGCCCTTCCTGGCCCAGGTCGCGCATGTCGACGCTGGCGCCATCACGATGACGCTGACGGCGTTCGGCTGCTCCGGCCTGGTGGGCAGCTGGCTGTTCGGCCGTCTGTTCGACGGGCACCGTTTCCCATTCCTGGCCATCACGCTCTCCGGCGTGCCGGCCGCCTTGCTGCTTATGGGCCCTGCCGCGTCTTCGCTCGCGGCGGTCCTCGCCGTCTGCGCGCTGTGGGGCTGCTGCGCCACGGCCTTCAACGTGGCGTTCCAGGCCGAGCTCATCAAGTACACGCCGGCGGACTCGTCGGCCGTCGCCATGTCGATCTTCTCGGGTTTGTTTAACCTCGGCATTGGCACGGGCACCGCGATCGGCGGCGCCGTGGTTTCGGGTCCCGGTATCGCTTGGATTGGCTTCGTGGGCGGGGCGATTACCGTCGTGGGCGTCATCCTCGCCATCACCGTGCTGTTCCCGGCCATCCGCCGCGCCAAACTCGTCGCCTAGCCACGTCTCTCACCGCAAATTAGCCACCCTGCTGGGCATACAATGGATGTCGTTGTGTTGAGCTTACCGGGAGGTTGCTATGTGGGCATACGAGACGACGTTCTACCAGATTTATCCGCTGGGCTTTTGCGGAGCTCCGCGCGAAAACGCCGCGCCTGTTGCCGAGGATGAGCTCGCTCAGGCCGCCGATGCCGCACCCAACCCCGATGCCCCCATCATGAAGATCGCCCAATGGGCCGACTACCTGCAGGAGCTCGGTATTGGCGCTGTGCTCATCAATCCGCCCCTTGAGTCCGACAGCCACGGCTACGACACGCGCAGCCTGCGTCATATCGACCGTCGCCTGGGTGGGGATGCCGACTTTGCCGCCGTGTGCGAGACGCTGCACGCCCATGGCATCCGCGTGGTGCTCGACGCCGTCTTCAACCACGTCGGTCGCGGCTTTTGGGCCTTCCGCGATGTGCAGGAGCGCAAGTGGGATTCGCCCTACAAGGACTGGTTCCACATTAGCTTTGACGGTGACTCGTGCTATGGCGACGGCTTTTGGTATGAGGGCTGGGAGGGTCATTTTGAGCTCGTGAAGCTCAACCTGCGAAATCCCGCCGTAGTCGATTATCTGCTCGAGTCCGTGCGCCGCTGGGCCGAGGCCTTTGACGTCGACGGCCTGCGCCTGGACGTCGCCTATATGCTCGACCGCGACTTTATGCGCCGTCTGCACGCTTTTTCCCGCGAGCTCAAGCCCGACTTTGTGCTAATCGGCGAGACGCTCCACGGCGACTATAACCAGATCGTCAACGACGAGATGCTCGACTCCTGCACCAACTACGAGTGTTACAAGGGCCTGTACTCTAGTTTTAACTCGGTCAACATGTTCGAGATCGCCCACTCGCTGCACCGTCAGTTTGGCGGCGATCCGTGGTGCATCTACCGTGGCAAGCACCTGCTGTCGTTTGTCGACAACCATGATGTGCCGCGCCTGGCGAGCATCCTCACCGATAAGTCGTGCCTGCGTCCCGCCTACGGCATGCTCTTTGGTATGCCGGGCATTCCGTGCGTCTACTACGGCAGCGAGTGGGGGATTGCCGGCGAAAAGGGCGGCCCCGATGGCGACTGGGCGCTGCGCCCTGCGCTTGACGAGCCGGCGCCCAACGAGCTGACGGCATTTGTCACGCAACTGGCGCACCTGCGCTCGGAAAACGACGCGGCGGCCCGCGCCCTCAACTACGGCGCCTATCGCAACGTGGTGATCCAGAACAAGCAGTTGCTGTTCGAGCGCGCCTGCGACGACGCGACGGTGCTCGTGGCGGTCAATGCCGTGGACGAGCCCTATACCTTTGGAGCCGGCGAGCTCAACGGCTCCTTCGTCGACCTGCTTGCCGATGGTGCGCCCACGGTCGAGCTGTCGGGCTACCTTGAGCTTGCACCCTACGAGGTGCGCTATCTGCTGAGGGCCTAATTCATGGCTGCGCCGGACGAGGGATATCTGCATATTGAGCATGGGTTTGAGCCCGTGTTTGACGAGCGCTCGCGCGTTTTGGTGCTGGGGTCGTTTCCCTCGGTGCTCTCGCGCGCCAACGCCTTCTATTATGGCAACCCTCAGAACCGGTTTTGGCGCGTGATGGCCGTGTGCCTTGGTGTGCCCGTGCCGCCCAACGAGGGGGACCCTTTGACGAGCGGTGAGCCCGCGACACTCGACGCCTCGATTGCCGTCAAGCGGGCTATGCTGCTAAACGGCGGTGTGGCCCTGTGGGACGTGATCGAGAGCTGCGACATCAAGGGCTCGAGCGACGCCAGCATCAAAAATGTCGTTCCGGCGCATATTGAGCGCATTGCCGATGCGGCTCCTATCGAGGCCGTTGTTTGCAACGGTGGTACAGCCGGGCGGCTCTACAAACGCTATCTGCAAGAGCGGACGGGGTTGCCGGCTATCGTCTTGCCGTCGACGAGTCCCGCCAACGCGGCATGGCGCCTGGATCGGCTTGTCGAGCGCTGGCGTGAGGCTGTTGACTGGGGAGCTTCTTGATTTAGATGTATGAGCGGCTGCCGAGATATTTCATAGCGATACGCCAAATTGGTGCGGGCAGCGCGGGTTCGGCATAAACCATGCCATCGGTGTCGACGTCATCGGCATTGCCGCCGCCAAGTCGCTGCGCATGCTCAACCGAGCAGCCCATGCGCACGGCACCTACCAGCATGTCAATGACTTCGGAAAACGGCCGTCGCAGGAGCCCCATGCGTGGGGAATGACGAAGCGTCGCGATGCCGGAACCGGCGCAGACGATGACGCCGCCACACCACGACAGCCCTCGATGCTCGCATGCTTCGCGCAGGCGGCCAACTGCAACGTGCGCCTGTTCAATGCTTCCGTAGGCAGCTTGAACGATGACATAGATGCGAGTTTCCACGCCCTCAAGGCAATCAAGCGCCTGTTCAACGACGGTCATCTCCTCGTTATTGAGCGCATCCTCAACGGCGAACACGATGCCATCCGCAACGCTGCCGGCATTATTCACCCCCAGATTGACCGGGCGGGGGAGCGAAGTACCGGAAAGCCGGGCATAGGCAGCAATGGCATCCTGCAGATCCCAAAGCAAAAATTCAAGATCGGCGCTATCGGGGATGCTGATATATGCAATGTTTTGCAGCGTTTTGGGCTTATCGCCTTGCGCAGCCGCCTCCATACAGCCTCCTTTCCGGTTGGTTTCCGTTTAGGTTACACCGTCTGCCAGCCCTCCGCCGCGCTATCCTAGTGCAACCCTTACGAAAGGAATGCCATGCGCCTGCCCATGAATACCTCGCTTGCCACGCTCAAGCCCTCCGGCATTCGCCGAATCAACGCACTCGCCGCGCAGCACCCGGGATGCATTGCGCTCGCGCTCGGCGAGCCCGATTTTCCCACGCCCGACGTGATTAGCGCCGAGGTGACCGCATCGCTCAACCGCGGCGACACGCACTATCCGCCCAACAACGGGCGCCCCGCCCTGCGCGAGGCGCTGTCTGCCTATATGGGCGACGCGGGCCTTACGTTTTCGGCTGACGAGGTCATCCTGACCGACGGTGCGACCGAGGCCCTGTCGGCAACATTCATGGCCATGCTCAACCCCGGCGACGAGGTCATTATCCCCGCGCCGGCTTTTGGCCTGTACGAGAGCATCGTCGTGGCCAACCACGCCAAGGCGGTCTTTTTGGATACGGAGCCCGCGCAATTCCAGATTGACGAGGAAGCGCTCCGCGCCTGTGTGACCCCGGCGACCAAGGCCATCGTTATCTGCTCGCCCAACAATCCCACGGGCTGCATTCTCAACGCGGTATCGCTCGACGCCGTGGCGCGCGTAGCGGAGCAGGCGGGTATCTACGTGGTCTGCGACGACGTGTACAACCGTCTGGTCTATGCGGATGGCTACGAGCGCTTTGCCCAGCGTCACCCGGAGCTGCGCGAGCAGACGGTGATCATCGAGAGCTTCTCCAAGCCCTGGGCCATGACCGGCTGGCGCTTGGGTTGGCTTGCAGCCGCAGCCCCCGTCATCGCCGAGATTGCCAAGGCCCACCAATACCTAGTATCGAGCGCCGTCTCCTTTGAGATGGACGCTGCGGCCCGAGCTCTGACCGTCGACCCCACCCCCATGCTCGAAGTCTACCGAGCCCGCCGCGAACGAGTTCTTACGGCCCTCAACAGCATGGGCCTCGACGTAGTAGAGCCCGCAGGAGCCTTCTACACTTTCCCGAGCATCAAACAATTCGGCCTAACAAGCGAAGCCTTCTGCATCAAAGCCATCAAAGAGGCAAACGTAGCCCTAGTCCCGGGCGACTGCTTCGGCACCGAAGGCCACATCCGCCTAAGCTACTGCGTCTCCGACCAAGATCTGGACGAAGGCCTCCG
>CAKUHM010000043.1 GCA_934655835.1 uncultured Collinsella sp.
GCGGAGGCGCAACCGCTTCCGCAGGCAACGTAGGCCACGTTATGTTGAATGGATTTGGCCATAAGAGACTCGCCTATTTCTTAAGAAGATACGGATAGCTGTCGCGCACGGCCTTGATGGTCAGGCGGACGGCCTCGGGAAGGCCGGTGTTGACGGCATCGACCGAGACGGTGTGGACCGTGCCGGCGACGCGGACCTTAAAGTGGTCCTCGTCCACGGCCAGGAAGCCCTCGTTCTCGGAGTTCTCCATGTCCTGCTCGCTCCAGAACAGGGTGAGCTTGTCCTTATAGGGACGACCCTCCTGGTAGGGGCAGAACACGGCGCAGTTGCCGCACTCGTTGCACATGCCGTCGACATGGACGACCTGGTGCTTGGCCAGGCCCGGCACCTTAATTGCCACGTTGGCGCGGTTGGGGCACACGTCGCAGCAGACCTCGCACACCGAGCCGCAGCCCAGGCAGCGGGTCTTGGTGCAATTGCGCTTGTCGCGGCACAGCGACCCCTTGCGCTCGTAGCAGGTGTCCTCGCGACCGGCCTGAGCATTCTGGTCGGCGTACTTGTTAAAGTCCACGCCAGCGATGGCACGGGCGACCTCGGCGGCGTCGGCGATAGCCTCGACCACGGTGGCCGGACCGTGACGGCAGTCACCGGCAGCCCAGACGCCCTCGACGCCGGTGGAGGTGGCGGCAAGGCGGCCGCGACGGTCGTGCTCGACGCCCGCGGCGTCGTACAGGCTGGCATCGATGCCCTCGCCCACGGCGCAGATCACCGTGGTGGCGGAAAGCTCGACGGTCTCGCCCGTGGCGACAGGGCTGCGACGGCCGCTTGCATCCGGCTCGCCAAGCTCCATAACGTCGCAGGTCAGCACGGCGCCGTTGAGTACCTTGGGCGCCAGCAGCTCGCAGAACTCAACGCCATCGGCAAGAGCAAGATCGAGCTCTTCCTCGTCGGCGGGCATCTGCTTCTTGGTGCGGCGATACACCAGGCGCACGTTCTTCACGCCAGCCAGACGCTTGGCCACGCGAGCCGCGTCCATGGCGGTGTTGCCGGCGCCGATGACCACGACGTCCTCGCCCAGCTCGAGTTTCTCGCCCTTCTTGGCGGCCTCGAGGAACTCCAGCACGTCGAGCTCGGCGCCCTCGCCCAGGCCCGCAGAGCCGGGCATCCAGGCACCGGTGGCCACGACCACGTCGGTAAAGCCCTGGGCCTTGAGCTCGTCAATGGACTCCACGCGAGCGTTGAGCTGCACCTTGGCACCAAAGGCCAGGCAAAGCTCGGCGTCGTGGGAGATATCGTCGCTCGCGATACGGAACTCGGGGATCACGTGACGGACCACGCCGCCGAGAGAGTCGCGGGCCTCGAAGATAGTGACCGGCACGCCGGCGCGCGTCAGGAAGAACGCCGTCGCCAGACCGGCCGGGCCGCCGCCGATAACGGCAACGTTGCGCTCGGCGTCGTTGGCAATGGCCTGGGCGCGCAGCTTGGGCAGCACGGCGGTCATGGCCTCGCGGGCGGCCTTGAGCTTGCTGGCGCGAATCTGGGCGCCCTCGGGCTCGTAGAATGCACGCTCGCAGGCACGGCCGCAGGGATGCGGGCAGATGGTACCGGTAATGAACGGCAGGGCGTTGCGCTCGATGATGATGTTGAGCGCGTCCTCGTAGCGGCCCTCGTCAACAGCCGCCAGATAGGCAGGGATATCCTGCTGGATGGGGCAGCTCGTACGGCAAGGCGTGGTAAAGCAGTCGGAAAGCGGGCTCTTGCCGGCGACCTTGCGGTCGGGCAGCGGGCGCAGCGGCTTCTTGTAGAGCGGGTTGGTGAGCGAGTCGGTCTGGATCGCAGTCACGGCCTCGAGAGAGACGCCCGCGAACGGTTTGCCGTCCAGGTCGGTAAACTCGCCGGCCATCTGGCTAAAGCGCTCGTATCCACCGGGCTTGAGCACGTCGGTCGCCAGGGTAACGGGCCAAATGCCAGCGTCATACAGGGCGCGGATGTTGTAGACCGTGGCACCGCCGGAGTAGCTGATGCGCAGCTTGCCATCGAACTGCTCGGTAATGCGGCGGGCGGCCTCGATGGTCAGCGAGAACAGCGAACGGCCGGACATGTACATCTCGGTAGAAGGCAGCTCGTTCCTCGTCACGTCGACGGGGAACGTGTTGGTCAGCTTGACGCCAAACTCCAGGCCGCGCTCGGCGCACAGGGCAATCAGGCGCTCGAACATGGGCACGGCGTCGACCCACTGCAGGTCCTCGCGGAAGTGCGTGTCATCGAAAACGATGTAGTCAAAGCCCAGCTCGTTCAGGCGCTGGCGGGCAAACTCATATCCCAGCAGCGTGGGGTTGCACTTGATGTAGGTGTTGAGGCCCTTCTCGGTGATCAGATAGGTCGCGATGCGCTCGATCTCCGCCGGCGGGCAGCCATGCAGCGTGGACTCGGTGATGGAGTTGGAGACGCGCGCCGGGATGGACTCGACAAACGCGGCATCGACATGCTCAAACTTGTCCAGGTTAGCGAGCGCCCACGTGCGGCACTCGTTCCAGACGTCGGAGCCGCTGGCGTCCTTCATGCCCTCGATGTAGGCGTCGACCTTGGGGCTCTTGATGCCCTCGAGGTCATAACCCACGGACATGTTAAAGACAAAGCCGTCCGGGCTGCCCAGGCCGTACTCACGGGCGATCAGGTGGCAGGCGAACCATGCCTTCACGTACTCGGCAAAGGCCTGCGGGACCTCGAGCTCGGTCGACCACTCGCAGTTGTAGCACTCGTCCTGCGCCACAATGCAGGGTTTGTTCACACACTTGGAGAGCTCCTCGCCATCCATAACCTGGACGGTCTTGAGCTCAAAGAAGCGGGAACCGGCCACATAAGAGGCCACGATGTTCTGGGCCAGCTGCGTATTGGGACCGGCGGCCGGGCCAAACGGAGTCTCGATGCGCTCGTCAAAAATGGGAAGCGCGCCCTCCTGGTTGGCCGTGACCATCTTACGCACGCCAAAGATGGCGTCCTGGGTCTTGTGCTCCTCGATGATCCAGTTCATCAGCTGCGAAAACGGGATCGGCCTCATGATGTCGCTCATAGTGAGCTCCTCTCTGTAACGCCCGGCGAGACCGCGCGGCGGGCGCAAATACGGTGTAGCGCTAGCACAGCGCCGGCGACCCCGCGGAGGTCGCCCATACGCGCGTCGGATGCGGCGAAACATCCGACGCGCGTGAATCTACTTGTAATTAGTAGGCGCGATCGTTGAGCGTGCTCCAGAGCTTCTTGGACTCGGCCATGGTCCACGCGTTGATCTTGTCCTCATCAATGCCAACGAACTCGCGATCCTTGTACAGGACGCGGCCGTTGATGATGGTGGTACGGCAGTTTTTGCCCATCATGCCAAAGAGCATGTGGCCGTCGATGTTCTCCTCGCTCAGCGGCGTAAAGGGCTTGTAGTCCATAACGATGACGTCGGCGGCAGCGCCGGCCTCGAGCACGCCGAGCTTGCGATCGAAGTACTTGCTCGCCATCTTGGCGTTGTTCTCGAACAGCATCGTCATGGCCTCGCACCAGCCCACATTGGGCATGGCTGCGTTGTGGCGCTGAATGATCAGGAAGACCTTGAGACTCTCGAGCATATCGTGGGTGTAGGCGTCGGTGCCCATGCACACGGGGATGCCGCGGCGGAAGAACTCGAGCACGGGGGCGCAGCCCACGGCGTTGCCCATATTGGATTCGGGGTTGTTGACCAGCCAAGTGCCGGACTCCTTGACGATATCCATCTCGGCAGGCGTCACGTGGATGCAGTGGCCGAGCATGGTGTCGGGACCCAGCAGGTTGTGCTGTAGCAGGCGCTCGACGGGGCTGATGCCACCGCGGTTGAGGCGGGAATCCCACACGTCATTCATGCCCTCGCACACATGGATGTGGAAGCCGGTCAGGCCGTTGTTGGCCTCGGCCATCTTGTCCATGGTCTCGTCCGACAGCGTAAAGGTGGCGTGACCGCCAAACATGGCGGCGATCATGTGGTTATCGTTATCGCGACGCTCCTTGGCGGCCCACTGGGCAAACTCGGCGTTCTCGGCAATGGCCTGGTCGCATTTTTCCTGGCCGCGGCGATCAGAGACCTCGTAGCACAGGCACGAACGCATGCCCAGCTCCTGAGCTGCGTCCTTAATGGTGAAGAGGCTTCCCGGGATCTCGCAGAAGCTCGCATGGTGATCGAAGATCGTGGTGACGCCATCGCGGATGGAGTCAAGAATCGTGGCATAGGCGCTGGCCTTGGTGCCGTCGAGCGTCAGGTTGTCGTCGATCTTCCACCACTGCTGCTCAAGATTCTCCAGGAAGTTGGTGGGGTTGCAGCCCTTAATGGCAAGGCCGCGGGCCAGACCCGAGTAGATGTGGGTGTGGCAGTTGATAAGTCCGGGCATGATGAGGTTGCCCTGGGCGTCGACGTACTCGGCATCCGGGTACTTGGCCTTGAGCTCGCACTCGGGCCCCACTTCGACGATCGTATCTCCGTCAATGGCGACCGCACCGTTTGGAATGAACGGGGTCTGAGCGTTGCGAGTAAAGACGGAACCGTTAGCGACCAGAAGCATGGATGCTCCCTTCAACATCAGGGGCGGGGTTTGACACCTCTGACATGGCGGAGTGCGAAGCGCCGGCCTACACCGGAAACGGGCCCTCTCCCGTCAACGCTTCACCAAAGGGACAAACCCTTTGAAGTGCGGCTTGGCGCCGCATGGCGTCGGCGGACGAGGCGATGCGTCCGCCGACGAATAGCACCGAATTG
The DNA here is from genome assembly GCA_934655835.1 of uncultured Collinsella sp. Next base: position 4,772 of record CAKUHM010000043.1, read on the forward strand.
GTTACTTCTTGCTCTCGGGCAAGACCAGATCCACGGCAGCGTCCTTGGCAGCATCGATGTGCTGAGCCACGACCGGCGTCTGCGGAAGGATCAGGTTAAGGACAATGGCCATGATGGCGGTGGGGGTTACGGCATTGGAGCCGATGACGGTGGACACCCAGGCGGGCATACCCTCGCCGGCAAGGCAACCGCTGGCCATCCAGATACCCAGGCCAAAGACGACGGAGGTACCGACGATGGTGGTAGTGCGCTGCGTGAGGCCCTCGCGGGTGAACATGCGCACGCCGTTCATGGTGATGGTGCCAAAGACGCCGACGGTCGCGCCGCCGATGACAGGCTGCGGGATAGCGGAAAGGACGGCAGAAAGCTGCGGGAACAGGCCGGCGATGGCAAAGACGGCCGCAATGATCACAAAGACCCACTTGTTGACGACCTTGTTGGAGCAGATGATGCCCACGTTCTGGCCAAGGGCGCTGGTGGGAAGACCGCCCAGCAGGCCGCCGACCATAGAGGTGAGGCCCTGGGACACGATAGCGCCGGAGAGCTCGCGCTCGGTGGGCATACGGTCGATGGAGCCCAGGCAGGCGGCGGAGACGTCACCGATAACCTGGATGGCAACCATGGGGAACACGACGGCGAGGGTAATGCAGACCTCGGGATCAAACTCGAGCGCGTAGGGCATGAGCTTGGGAAGGGCGAAGACCTGAGCGGTGGCGACGCTGGAGAAGTCGATCATGCCAAAGGGGATGGAGACGATCATGCCGACGATCATGCCAAAGAACACGGATCCCAGCTTGAGCGTGCCCTTGCCAAAGTTGGCGAGCGCAAAGACCACGGCGAAGGTGATAAGAGCGACGCACCAGGCCTGCGGGGTGCCCCACAGCGGCGTACCCATACCGCCGGCCATATACTTGACGGCCGTGGGATACAGCGAAACGCCGATGGAGAAGATGACCGTACCGGTCACGACGGGCGGGAACAGCCACTTGATCTTGCTGTAGGCCAGACCAAAGAGGACCGCGACGGCGCCGCCGACGATCTCGCCGCCCAGCAGCGCACCAAAGCTAAAGCCCGAGGCGCCCATGGCCTGCAGGGCCGGCAGGAACGCGAACGAAACGCCCATGACGATGGGCAGGCCGCCGCCGATGCGACGGAAGGGAGCGAAGGCCTGAAGGGCCGTATCGATCGCCGAAAGAATGAGCGCGACCTGGATGATGTCGGTGCTCTGCTGGCTATTAAAGCCGTAGACGCCGGCCATGATGACCGCCGGGGTAATGATGCCGGCAAACGATGCCAGTACGTGCTGAAGGGCACACGGGATCATTTCCTTAACGGGAGGCATGCCTTCGCGAGTGAACAGGGCTTCAGTGCCGTTCGTAACCGTCTCCTGGGTCATTTGACCACCAATCCTCGAAGTAGTTGTTTTCGCATCTAACGCTCTATTGTGACGCAGTGCGGGGTTGAGGTTGTGCCTTCATTGCATATCGTATTAAAGATGATTCTCATTCTCAATAATAATTTTTTGTTATCAGACTATTCTTCAGCTGAAATAACGCATTTCCGCAGGTCAGGAAAGTGTCTAGTCAAAATAACATCTAACTTTTCTTTTGGTCAACCGTTTACCGCCAAATTCCTACCGCTCGTCCGTATTACGCAATGTACCTGCGAATATGCGAGTCAATAGACACCGTGTTACCATGAGAAAAAATTGTTATGAACATTTCCGATTTCACCCAAAGGAGTCGCCCGTGAACGAGACCGTACGTCGCTTTTTGCCGATAGTCGATTTCCTGGAGCAGATACTCGGCAAAAACAGCGAAATCGTGCTGCACGATTTCTCGGATCCCGACCACGCCATCGTCGATATTCGCAACGGCATCGTGAGCGGCCGCAAGGTCGGCGGTCCCGCCACCGATCTGGCGCTCAAGATCATGCACGACCCCAAGTATCGCGACCTGCCGTTTATTACGGGCTACGAGGGCCGCGGCGCCGGAGGCAAGACGCTGGAGTCCGCGACGTTCTTTATCCGCGAGGATAACGAGATCGTCGGTATGCTCTGCGTCAACACCGACCTCTCGACAGTACGTTCCATCAACGCCATGGCGCAGCAGCTCATGGCATGCTTCGACGCGGCGCCGACGCGCACGGAGCCCGCCCCTATCGAGGTCGAAAGCCTTTCGGAGTCCACACAGGAGCTCATCGACCGCAGCATTTCCGAGTTGCTGAGCGCGCGCGGGCTGGATGTAGCGTCGCTTGGTCAGAGCGACCGCGTGGACGTCATTCGCCACCTCAACGGCAACGGGGTGTTCATGCTCAAGGGCGCCGTGGCCTGCGCCGCCACCGCGCTGGGCATCTCGGAGCCCAGCGTATACCGCTACCTGCAAAAAGTCCGCAAGGAGGGCTAACGAGCAAAATGGAGCGCGACTCCACAAGCGATTCGTCACTTGACAAAAGACCCTGCAGCTCGCACGCGCTGCAGGGTCTTTTTGCATGTCATGTTTAGTTGTGGCCAACGCCTTAGAGAGCGGCGACGACCTCGATCTCGACCAGACCGCCAGCCGGAAGGGCGGCAACCTGGAAAGCGCTGCGCGCGGGGAACGGAGCCTCGAACTTGGAAGCATAAATCTCGTTCACGGCAGCGAAGTCGGCGATGTCGGCCAGGTAGACCGTGGTCTTGACGACATCGGCAAAGGTGGCGCCGGCAGCGGTCAGCAGGGCCTCGACGTTAGCAAGGGACTGCTTAGCCTGGGCCTCGACGCCCTCGGGCATCTTGCCGGTTGCGGGGTCGATGCCCAGCTGGCCGGACAGGAACACCATGTTGCCGGTCTGGATGCCGGGGGAATACGGGCCGATGGCTGCGGGTGCGTTATCGGAAGACACGACGGTCTTGCTCATGTTTATCTCCTTACGATCAGTTGAAAGAGCGTGAGCGCGGCGTTCACACCGGGAGGCACAGTTCGGTCTGAACGCCGCGCTTGATTGGGATATTAAGGGAGCAACTTGCTTGATGCAAGATTATTATCACGTTGCGAGAATATTTTATCGCCCAACGGCGCCTGTCAGCCGCTGAACGGCATGAGCGGCGACTCGGCCAGCAAGCCTGCTGAAGACTTTGTCCTGCTTGGACTGCGGGCATCGTCCTCCGCGACGGCACCACTATACTTTTGAGTATCTGAGCATTTTGAAAGGCAGGATATGACCGCAACCGCCAGTCGAACCACCAACCGCAGACCCGAGCTTTTGGCGCCCGCCGGAGGGCCCGAGCCCTTTGCCGCCGCACTCGCCGCCGGGGCAGACGCCATCTACTGCGGCATGGGCAGCTTCAACGCACGCCGCAAGGCCACCAACTTTACCGACGAGGCCTTTGAGCAGGCCTGCCGCGCCGCGCATCTGGCCGGCTCGCGCGTCTACGTCACGGTCAACATCGTCATCAAGGAATCCGAGATGAGCGATGCGCTGCAGCTCATCCATCGCTGCTCCACGCTGGGCGCCGACGCCTTCATCATCCAGGACTGGGGCCTGTTCTTTGAGGTCAAGCGCACCATGCCCGGCATCGAGACGCATATCTCGACCCAGGCGAACATCCACGACGACCGCGGAACCCTTTGGTGCCGCGAGCAGGGTGCCGACCGCGTGACCCTCTCGCGCGAGCTTTCCATCGACGAGATTGCCGCCATTCACGATGCCGCGCCCGATGCTGACCTTGAGGTCTTTAGCCACGGTGCCATCTGCTTTTGCTACTCGGGTCTGTGCCTGCTGTCGAGCTTTGCCATGGCGGGCCGCTCGGCCAACCGTGGCATGTGCGCCCAGCCCTGCCGCTTGCCCTACGAGCTGATCGACGAGAACGGTCGCTCGCTCTCCCCTGCCGGTCGCGAGCGCGCGCTGTGCCCGCGTGACACCAACACCTCACAACTTGTTCGCCGCCTGTATGACGCCGGCGCCGCGTCGCTCAAGCTCGAGGGCCGCATGAAGGCGCCCGATTACGTGTATTCCATCGTCGACGTGTATCGTCATCAGATTGATGACATGCTGGCCGGAGCCACCGTTGCCAAGGACGAGAAAGCCGCCCGCCAGCGCCAGCTCAAGCGCTGCTTTAACCGCGACTTTACGCACGCCTATCAGGACGGCACCTCGGGCGACGAGATGATGAGCTATGAGCGTTCCAACAACCGCGGCCAGATCGTGGGCACGGTGCTGGGCAGCCGCCCGGCCAACCGCGATGTGCGCGGCCTCAAGCCCGACGACCGCCGTCGCCGCGCCGCCATCGCCCGCATTGAGCTGTTTGAGCCCGTGGGCAAGGGCGACCTGCTGGAGCTTCGCCACGATAACGAGTTTGACCAGTTCCTGACCACTATTGCCGCCGATGATGCCGCAGTCGGTGAAGTCATCGAATGTCGCGTACCCCGCAGCATGCCCGAGGGCTGCCGCGTCCGCGTGATTCGCAGTCAGCGTGCCATCGACGCCGCCGGCGCCGCGCTCAAGCGCGATGTGCTGCGCCGCCGCGCCGTAGACGTGTCCGTTGTGGCGCGTCTGGGCGAGCCGTTTACCGTTACGCTCACCTGCTGCGACGACCCTTCGCTTACGGCCACGGCCACGGGCTTTACCGTCGA
>CAKUHM010000044.1 GCA_934655835.1 uncultured Collinsella sp.
TGAGCACAAGTGCAATGCGTCCCAATGCCTCCGCGACCGCATGGGCACGAACACACAAACGGTCGCCCTCATAGTGGCAGCGCACAGAGTCCACGACCGGCACTTCCCCATCAGCCGCGCGATACGCCCAGCCAATATAGAAAGTGCCAGCCGGATCGTCCCCAGTGCCGCCGCCGGGGCCGGCATAACCCGTTGCGCTCACTGCAATATCGCTCTGATACAGCTCCAGCGAACCCGCCGCCATCTCGCGCGCGGTCTGATGCGACACCGCGGTATAGCGGTCGAGCGTCTCATGCTCAACGCCCAGAACGCGATGCTTGATCTCATCGCAGTAGGTCACAGCACCGCCACGCAGCACCGCCGAGGCGCCCGGGATATCGGCAATCGTCGAGGCGATCATACCCGCCGTCAGCGACTCAGCCGTCGAAACCGTCACGCCCCGAGCGCTCGCACGCTCGACAATATCGCGCGCCAGCTCTTCGTTATATGCGGAAATCTGCTCAAAAGAGTCCGTCATACCCACCAGGACCTAGACCGAAAAGACGATCTTGCGGCAGTTCCAGAAGTACTGGGCTCCCGAGATAACGGTCAGGACAACGGCAACGGCGTACAGGAAGCGCGACACCGAGTAGATGCCGAGCGTCAGCGCCAGCGGGCCAAGGTGCAAGCCGGCCATCGCAAAGACGCACAGGTAACCGCAGATGGAGACCATCGTGGTCGCCGTCTTATACTTGCCGAGCTTATCGGCCGCAACGACCACGCCGGCGGCACTCGCAACCATGCGAAGGGCGCTTACCAGCAGCTCGCGGAACAAGATGATGAATACGGACCACACAGTCACGGCGCCAAAGTCTAAGAACAGCAGCAAAGCCGAGAACACAAGAAGCTTATCGGCAATAGGATCCAGGAACTTACCGAAGTCGGTGATCTCGTTGCGGGAGCGGGCCAAATAGCCGTCAACCTTGTCAGTGCACGACAGAATGACATACAGAATGAAAGCGGTGGCAGCGAGCGGGCCGTCGAAGGTGCTCCAATCTGTACCGGCAACGTTCGTGTGGGACAGGGCCGACACGATCATGAACACCGGAATAAAGACGATACGCACGCACGTCACGATGTTGGCGGGCGTCCAAACACTCGTCAGTTCCTTATTGCTCTCGTTAGCCACGACGCTCTCCTACTCCACAACATGACCGATAAGCTCGTAGCAGAAGCTATCGGTAAACTCGACCGTCAGAATATCGCCCACGGACGCCTCGCTGGCGTCCAGATGCACCGCGCCATCGGAATCGGGCGCCTGGAACCAGGCGTGACCGATCAGCTCGGCGCCGTCCTCGGTCTCTTCGATACCGTCGACAATCACCTGGGCGCGCTCGCCCACATGTGCGGCAGTTGCAGCAAAACCGAGCGACTCGGCCAGGTCCATGGCCTCCTGGGCGCGCTCGAGCTTGACCTCTTCGTCGACCTGGCCCTCCATCTTGGCGGCCAGGCTGCCTTCCTCCTGCGAGTAGGCAAAGACGCTCGTGTAGTCAAAGCCGACGGTGTCCATAAAGTCGATAAGGTCGCGGAACTCGTCGTCGGTCTCGGTCGGGAAGCCGACCATGGCCGTGGAACGGATCACGATGCCGGGGATGCGCTCACGCAGATCGCGGAACAGGTCCTCGAGCTCCTGGCGCGAACCAGAACGGCGCATAGCCTTGAGGATGCGCGCGTCGCAGTGCTGCACGGGGATATCGATATAGGGCAGCACCTCGGGCGTATCGCGAATCGTTTCGATAAGCTCGTCGGTCATGCCCTCGGGCTGCAGATAGAGCACGCGGACCCAGACGTTGTGCGGGCGCACGGCCTCGGCGACGGCATGCAGCAGCTGCGCCAGATTGCGCGGCGAGCCATCGGTGGCGTCTTCGTCGGCAAAGTCGGTGCCCCAAATACCCGTGTCCTGGCCGATCAGCACGATCTCGCGCACACCGCCGGCAACCAGGTCGCGTACCTCGGAGATAATGCTCTCGGCATTGCGCGAGTGATAACGACCGCGGATATACGGGATCATGCAGAAGCTACAGAAGCGGTTGCAGCCATCGGAAATCTTGACGTAGGCGACAGCACCCTCGACGGTGCGCTTGACCTGCGGAATATAGGCGGCAATATCGCGCTCGACGCCCAGCACGCCATCGATGACCGCCACGATGCCGTCCTCCTCGTCGGCCTTCACAAAGGCAGCGACCTCGGGCAGCTCGTCAGGCAGGTCGTCGCCATAGCGCGACGGCACACAGCCGCACATGACGATGGGGCAAGAACGAACGCCGTCTTGAACCTCGTTGGCGAGCTCGAGGGTGGTCTCGATGCTCTCGGAAGTTGCGGAGGCGAGGAACGAGCATGTATTGACGATGGCGATATCGGCATCCTGCGGGTCGAATGCCTCCTCGTAGCCTGCGGCGGTCAAAAGAGAACGCATGCGGTCGGTGTCGACCTCGTTCTTAGCGCACCCGAGGGTGATGTAGAGCACGGAGCCCAACGGTGTATCCATGTTGGAGAGCGGTCCTTTCGAATGATATTAGCGGTAGTTGGTGAACTGCAGCGGCTGGCCGTAGTCCTGGTCGCGCAGGAACTGGATCACGGTCTGCAACGCGTCCTTCGAAGCAGAGGAAACACGCAGCTTGTCGGCCTCGATAGTCACCTTGACCTTGAGCTTTTGGTCCTTGATGTCCTTGTTGATCTTCTTGGCGGTCGCCTGGTCGATACCCTCGACGATATGGCCGAGCGCGCGCACGGTGCCGCCCGATGCCGCCTGTGGAGCATCCCACGAGACAGCCTTGAGGTCGATGCCGCGCTTGATGAGCTTGGAGCTCAGGACATCGATGATCTGCTTGGAGACAAAGTCGGCCGGGGCGTTGATCGTAAAGAGCTTGTCGCCCTTCGAAAGCTCGATCGTGGCGCCGGAATCCTTCAGGTCATAGCGCTGGGAAATCTCGCGCGTGGTCTGCTGGAAGGCGTTGTCGACCTCTTGCATGTTGACCTCGGACACGACGTCGAAGCTGGAATCTTTAGCCATGGTTCATCCTTTCGCTCGGGAGGGGCCTAGTAGCTGTCGTACGAATAATCGGTAGAATCAGTCGTCGTCTGACCGTCGGTGGCGGTATCGGTGCCGTCCGTGGACTGGGCATCGGTGCCGTCGGTGGCGTCGGTACCATCGGTGGTGTCGGCACCATCAGAACTTTCACCATTCTCGGAATCAGTCGTCTCCTTCTTGGGAACGGTGATCGTCACACGCGCTACGCCCGAGGTCTTGGTATCGTAACGGACCTTTTCGCCGTTCTTGGTAACGGTGACATCGGAAGGCTTGGACGTGGTGATCTCGATCGAGGACTCGGGCGTGTACTCCTGCTCAAAGGGGCCAGTCGCCTGGGCACCATAGACCGACTTACCGTCGACCTTGACCTCAATCCAGGCGGTCTTTCCCTTGGCAACGGAGACCTTGACCTTCGTTACCTCGTTCTCTTCCTTTTTAGCCGTCGTCTTGGTGGCATCCGAATCGGTCGACTCATCCGTCGCCTCATCGGTGTCTTCGTCCTCGTCGACCGTTTCGGTCTTCTTAGAAGACTTTTTGGTCGTCGTCTTGGTAGCAGTGGGCGTCTCGGGCGTGGTCTCGGGTGTCGAAGATGCGCAGCCGCGCAGAAGTACCACGATGAGCACGATCAGCAGCAACGCCACGGCACCGATGCCGGCGTAGACGATACGCGGATCGAGACCGTTGTTTTGAGGAGTACGGGAACCGCCGCGTCCACGACTGGAACTGCTGCGGCCGCCTCCCTGAGGCATACGACCACGATTGCTGTCGGAACGGCCGAGATAGCCACCCTGGCCCTGAAGGCTGCGCTGACCCGAGCGGGGCGCAAGTTCACCGCGGCCTTGATAGCCACGCTGGCCCGCACGCGGAGCCGAAGAGCGCTGGCCATACGGCTGTGATTGAGAGCGAAGACGCGGCGTCACCTGCGTGGCATCGGCGTCCGCATAGCCGCCGAGAGCACGACCGGCAGAGACACCACGGTAGCCACGATCGGAATAGCCGCCATCTCCGTAGCCGACACGGGGATCGCGCACCACACCGCGGGCAGCGGGAAGCGCACGATCGTCGGGCATAGGCGTGCTGCGGAAACGATCGCGCTGAGAACGGATTTCCTCACTGGACCCCGTCTCGGTAATATAGCCAGCCTGCTGCGGACGCTGACCATAACGCGTTGAGCGACCACCCTGAACCATCAGGAAGCGCCCGTTATCGACAGAGGAACGCGAATTGACGTAGCCGGCGGCGTCCTGAAAACGACCGCCCTGCTGCGACGTCTCGCGTTCGTATGCCATCAGGTCGTCAAAGTAGGCATTGACGACCTCGCGCGGATTGAGGCCCAAAAAACGAGCATAGCTCGAAATCATGCCCTGCGCATAGCCGCGCGGCGGCATCGAAGCAAAGTTACCGGTCTCGAAAAACTCGATGATCTGCGGCCTGATTTTGATGGTGTTGGCGACCTGCTGAATGGAAAGGCCCATTCGGCGACGCTGCTCGAGCAGCATGTCACCAAAGCGTGCAGCCATCAGAATCCTCCAAACTCACGATCTTCACGTGCCATCTCGGCGTCGACAGATTTCAGCGCGGCAAGCCCCTCCTCGTCCAAAAGGACCTCGCGCGGCTTGGAACCGTCGGGCGGGCCGACGACACCCTTTTCTTCCAGCATGTCCATAATACGCCCGGCGCGCGCATAGCCAACCTTCAGACGACGTTGCAGGCCAGATGTGGAGCCAAGCTGCGATTCCACCACAATATGGGCGGCTTCCCAAATGAGTGGATCATCGTCTTGCGGCTCGGCTACTCCGGTGCGGACAATGCCTCCGCCACCCGCCATGGACATGGAAGCGGGCGCCACGGCAGACAGGATCTCCTCGTGGTAGTCTGGCTCACTCTGCGACTTGACGAACTCGACAATCTCGTTGATCTCGTCGTCCGAGACAAAGCAGCCCTGGATACGGCGGGGCTTGCCCCAGTCGACCTTGGAGAACAACATGTCGCCCAAACCGGTGAGCTTCTCGGCGCCCATCTGGTCGATGATGACGCGCGAGTCGATGCCCGTAGCGACGTTAAAGGCGATGCGGTTGGTGATGTTGGCCTTGATGAGGCCCGTCACCACGTTGGAGCTGGGGCGCTGCGTGGCAACGATAAGATGAATACCGGCGGCACGGCCCAGCTGTGCAATACGCACGATCGAGGCCTCGACATCCTTACCGGCAACCATCATCAGGTCAGAGAGCTCGTCAATGATAATGACCAGGTAGGGCATCTTTTGCGGCGGGTTGTCGTAATGCTCAAACTCGCCAGCAGCCTGCTTTTCGTTGTAGGTCGAGATCTTACGCACGTTGAGACGCTCGAAGACCTTCAGGCGACGCTCCATCTCGGACACGGCCCATTGCAGAGCGCTGGCGGCCTGTTTGGGCTCGGTCACCACGGGCACGTAGAGATGCGGCAAGCCGTTATAGCCCGCAAGCTCGACGCGCTTGGGGTCGACCATGATCAGGCGAACGTCCTCGGGAAGGGCGCGCATGAGCAAGGTCGTGATGATGGAGTTGATCATCACCGACTTACCAGAACCGGTCGTACCGGCGATCAACAGGTGAGGCATCTTGGCGAGGTCGGCGACGACCGGCGTGCCCTCGGCGTCGCGGCCGATGGCGAGCTCGAGCGGACCGCCCTTCACATAGGGCAGCACGTCGCCCAGATTGACGTTCTGGCGCTTGCGGTTGGGAATCTCAATGCCCACGAGCGAGGTGCCGGGGATCGGGGCAAAGATACGAACCGACTGGGCGGCGAGCGAAAGCGCAATATCGTCCTCGAGGCTCGAAATCTTGCTCACGCGCTCGCCCTCGCCAGGTTGCAGCTTAAAGGTCGTCACCGTGGGGCCGGCGATCCAGCCGACCACGCGGGCACTGCGGCCAAACTCAAGCAAAGTGGATTGCAGTGACTCAGCGGTCTGCTCCAGCTCCTTATCCGAAGACGCGGCGGAAGCCGACTGCGGGTTGGCATGCAGGATTTCGAGCGGCGGAAGCTTGAGGCCGTCCTCTTCTTCGCCCTCGCTATCTGCGGCGCCGTCGTCCACTCCCCCATCACGAGCCGCAGCCGATTCGACAGCACTCGTGGCAGGAGCATCGGCAACCTTGGGATGCTTCAGGAAGTCGGGAATCTGAGGTGCGGCCGAGACGGGATTCACGGCAAACGGCGGCTCGGACTCGTCGATCTTATCGGAGTCGTCTTCCATCGAAAGCTGGCCGGTTACCTGGCCGCGCTTTGCATGGCGACGCGGCAGCAAAGTTGTCTTTGCGGTCTCAATCGGAGCCTCGTCGTCCTCGTCATCGCCCTCGGTGAGCTCAATCTCGCTATCGGACCAAGACGGGTCGGGCTCACTCGTATTGAGCTTGGGAACCGTCTTGCCCTTCTTGGCATGGCGGCGCGGCAACAGCGTGTTCTAGGCCCGCTCGGCATCCACGGCATCGGACACGTCAACAAACGGATCCTCGTCCTCGTCGTCATCCAAAACCGGGTCGACATCGCCACCCATGACCGTGGTCACCGTGGCGTCAGTCCCCTTCTGGCGCAGAATGCTAAGGTGCGGACGGGCGATGCCGGGAACCGACAGGGCCTCTTCATCGCCCCACGGGCTCGCATTGACATCGGCACGTCGACGCTCGGCAAAATCGGCCGCACGGTCGCGGGCAGAGCGCAAAACGCCGCCCACCGAAAAGCCGATGATGACAAAGCCAACGACTGCCAGACCCAACAGGACCACCATCGCGATGGGCTTACCCAGGGCGTTCTGCAGCGCGCTCGCAATGAATGCACCGATGTACCCACCCGAGGCGGACAGGTTTTGCGGCGTGAACATAAGGTCGCACGAGTCACTGGTGCCCGGCACCATAAGCGACAAGATAGAGACGACAGCGACAAAGACCACAGCGCCGCCCGCAACAGAGCGCACGTTGAGCGGCGAATCATCGCCCAAAAAAAGCGTGGCGGCAAACAGCAGGATGACGATCGGCAAAACGTAGGCACCCAGACCAAAGCCCAAGTGGTAGAAACCGGCAACCGCAGCCGTAACAGGTGCGGTCGCCGGCGAAATCACGGCAATGAAGGACGCAATCGCCAAAACGGCGATGACCACGCCGGCGATATCGCGGTTGGCCGAAGGCTCGACCAAAGGCTCAAAATCGTCGAACTCGGCCTCGTGGCCCTTATTGGCACGAAGATGGGAACCGGCACCCTTAGCAGATGCCGGTTGGTTGTTGGCTTTATTGCCTTTGGCGTTTTGTGCAGATCCGCGCGCCAAACTAAACCTCCATGACGACCGGGATGATCATCGGACGGGTACGCGTACGGCTCCAGATAAAGTTGGAGAGCGAGTCGCGCACGGCCTTGCGAATGGCATCGGAGCCGCTGCTGGTAAAGCTGAACTTGCCTTTCTCGATCGTCTTCATGATGGATGCGGAGGCATCCTCGGAGAACTGGTCGTCGATGGCAAACGAGACGCCGCGGCCCGAGAACTCGATAGCCTCGATCTTCTTGTGCTTGAGCGAGACGATAGCAACGGCCGTGACCATACCGTCATTGGCGAGCTTCTGGCGATCGCGCAAGACGATGGGGTCGGTATCGCCGATACGCAGGCCGTCGACGTAGACGACGCCGGACTCGACGGGCGTACCGCGCTTGACGATACCGCCGCGCATCTCGAGCGTATCGCCGTTATCGAGGATAAAGATATGGTCGTCCTTGAGGCCCATCTTGCGAGCAAGCTGAGCATGGGCACGCAGATGCACCGCCTCGCCGTGGACCGGCATAAAGTACGTGGGCTTGGCCATGGCCATCAGGAGCTTGAGCTCCTCCTGGCTACCGTGACCGGAGACGTGGACGAGAGCGCGGTTCTTATCCCACACGTCGCAGCCGAGCTTGGCCAGGCTGTTGACGACCTGCTGGACGGCCTTCTCATTGCCAGGAACAGGAGTTGCCGAGAGGATAACGGTATCGCCCTCGTGGATGGAGAGCGTCTTGTGCTCGCCATTGGCCATGCGGGACAGGGCCGACAGCGGCTCGCCCTGCGAACCGGTGCACATGACGACGATCTTGTCATCAGGCAGGTTATCAATATCGAAGGCATCGATGATATCGGCATCGTCGATGTTGAGATAGCCCAGCTCGCGCGCTACGCGGGTGTTGGTGAGCATGGAGCGACCGGTCACGACGACCTTGCGGCCGCACTTGCGGGCAGCATCGCAGATCTGCTGCAGACGATGGATGTGGCTCGAGAACGACGCGACGAACACGCGACCCGGGGCATTCTTGATGGCGTGTAACAGGTTGGGACCAACCTCGGCCTCGGACTTGGTAAAGCCGGGAACCGTGGCATTGGTGGAGTCGGAAAGCAGCAGGTCGATGCCCTGCTTGGCAAAGCGGCTGATAGCGGCATAGTCGGGCGTGACGCCGTCGATGGGCGTCTGGTCGAGCTTAAAGTCGCCGGTGTGCATAACGGTACCTTGATTGGTGCGGATGAACACGCCCAGAGCGCCCGGGATGGAGTGCGTCATCGAGAAGAAGTCGAGCGAGATGCCGCCGAGGTTGACATGGCTGCCGCCCTTGACCTCGCGGAACTTGGGCGCGCGGATTCGGAACTCGGAGAGCTTGCCCTCGATAAAACCGAGCGTCAGCTTGCTCGAGAAGATGGGCACCTTGTTGTTGAGGTCCTGCAGCAGGTACGGAAGCGAACCGGTGTGGTCCTCGTGGCCGTGGGTGACGATGATACCGCGGAGCTTCTCCTCGTTCTCCAGAACATAGGTATAGTCGGGGAGCACCAGGTCGATACCGGGCTGGGAGTCGTCGGGGAACATGAGGCCAGCGTCGACGAGCACCATGTCGTCGCCGCACTCGAAGACCGTCATGTTCTTGCCGATGCCATCAAGGCCGCCGAGCGGGATGATCTTCAAGGGAGATGATTTTTTAGCTGCCATAAGTGAGTGTTGTTTCCTTTCTTCGAAACAGGGTCTGGAACAACCGACGGGGCGCTTCTGGCAAACCGACCGTCGGGAACGTACAAACATGCATCACGGAGTCGACGCATTAACCACAGTATGATACCCATTTGCACGAGCACAGACCACCCATGCATTAAAGCCCCATCTGAACCGGTCTATCCCGCCTGTTTCCCGTGGGGCGGGCACTGATGATGGCGCTGCTGCTGGCCCTGTGCCGGGGATGCGGCATCTCTCAGTGCGCAGCGCT
>CAKUHM010000045.1 GCA_934655835.1 uncultured Collinsella sp.
TTCGAGGACGCGGCGGAAAGTTAACCTATGCCGGACCCGGACGTTATATCAATTACTTCGGACTAGAACATGCCCAAGAAGCCATGCACAAACAGTGCGGCCACAATAGCACCGACAAACGGAGCGATACCGGGAACAAGCAGGCCATACTTCCAGTTGTTATCGGCCTTGTTCTTAATCGGCAGCACCTGATAGGCAAGGCGAGGACCAAGGTCACGAGCCTGGTTCATGGCGAAGCCGGTGATGCCGCCCATGCCCATACCAACGGCCCAAACGATCAGGCCAACGCAGATGGCGAGCATCAGGACGTCCTCACCTGCGCGGCTAGCGGCAGCAAGGATAGCGCTGATGAACACGAAGGTGCAGATGGCCTCGCAGAAGAAGTTACGGGCATAGTTGGTGCCCTCGGTGGTGGGGTTGGTCGAGAAGATGTTGCGCTGAGCGATGGGGTCGACGACGCCCTCGGAGGCCTTGAACTCATCGGCATACATAAACCAAGCGATCACGGCGCCCACAAAGCCGCCGAGCATATCAGCGAGCATGAAGGGAATGCAGTTGCCCCACGGCACCAGACCGACGATGCACTGGGCAAGCACCATGGCGGGGTTCATGCACACGGCGCCGCCAAAGACAAACAGACAGACCGAGATGCCAAAAGACCAGGTGGTGATGGCAAACATGTGGCCAGAGCCCTGATACTTGGTGCCCTTGAGCACGGTATCGCAGTGCACGCCCACGCCAAAGACGATCATGAGGGCCGTCGCGCCGAATTCGCACAGGAGTTTGGTAAGCATAAAACCTTATCTTTCTTGTCGGTTATAAACGATTCGTTTGAGTCGCGCGCTAGTGCTGCGCGACGACAACACCCAGACCATCGGGGATGACGGCAACCTTGGCATCGGCACCCTTCATCTCAAAGGCGAGCTTGAGCGCCTCCTCGATAGTGTTGACCGGCGTCATGTGCATATCCTTGAGCATCTGGTGATCGCACAGGTCGGTGACCATGATCACAGGGTGATGCGCCAGGATGCGGGCGAAAATCTGGCTCGTCCACTGATCGGGCAGGGTCTCGTCCTTGGGACGATCGATGCAGGCGCGCTCAAACTCCGCCGGATCGTTGTCGGCGATGTTGTGATAGAAGCCCTCGCCACCGTGACCGTCGGCACAACCGGCGACGTCGATGATCACACCGCCCTCGGGAAGCGTAGCCTCGGCAGCGCACATGCCCTTCACGGCCTGGTAGATGTTCTGGTCGAGCGGGTAGCCGCCGTTGGTGGTGATGGCGATCTCGCACTCGACGGGCTCAACGCCGGCAAGGCTCTTCACGAACTCGCAGCCAGCCTCGTGCGCCTTGTGGATGTCGCCGGCAAAGGAGCCGATGACCTCATGCTTGCCGTTAAGCACCACGTTAAGCACAAAGGCGAGGTGAGCCATCTCGGCGGCGGCAAACATGTCCTCGCTCACGTGGTTGTGGCACAGGTTGCCGGCACGCGAGTGGGAATCGTTCACAAACTGACCGTTGTGGTTGTACATGATGGTCTTGTAGCTGGCGATGCCAGGCAGGACGGACTTGCGGCTACCAGAGAAACCGGCAAAGAAGTGCGGCTCAATAAAGCCCTCGGCAAGCAGCAGATCGCAATCGGCGGCAATCTTGTTGATAATGCACTCGCCACCAGAAGGCAGGGTGCCGATCTTTTTCATCATGCTGTCGTCAGTCGCGACGTGCATAACGATTTCCTCGTTGGCAACGATCTCCTCGCCGTACTTGTTGACGAGTTCCTCGTGCGTCGACGGACGATGCATACCCGTAGCGACCAGAATGCGAACGCGCGCCTCAGGCGCAGCGGAGTGGATGTGATGCAGCAGAATAGGCATCGTCACACGCGAAGGAACGGGACGCGTGTGGTCGGAGCTAATGATGACGATATCCTTCTTGCCAGCACAAAGCTCCTCGAGCGAAGGCGAGCCATAAGGGTTGGCAAGCGACTCCTCTACCAGCTCTTCCTGAGATTTTGTAGTCTTAAACTCGTTTTGATGACCTTCCATCACACCCGCGAAGTTCTTATCCTCGAGCTCCAGATGCAACGTCTTGTGGTCAAACGGCAGTTCACATTCAAACAATGATGAGCGCCCTCTTCCTTTCAACTGACACACTAGATAAACCGTTGGAAGGATACGCCGCTCACCGAAAAACACCACCGTCCACCGACTCATTAACACAACGTTCATATTTGACCCACAACAAAACGACCGCGATCCCAAACGGGACCGCGGCCGCCCGTAAAAGACACAATAGAAAGGATGACTTACACAGCGCCGAGCAAACATCTACCCCGAGACGTACGCACGTAAAGCATTTTGCATAAATGCGTTAATAATTGCATAAAATGGCGCATGGATTTCTAGCCGTAACAGGGTAGTACCCTCCGGAGCGTGCATTTTTGCGAGTATTCAGCATCGCGGGATAAGATTTTGGTGTCAAAAGTCTTTCAAAAAGTAGATAGTCCTCATGACTCGACCCATCTGGATAGCAAGCAGCGAGAAACCAGCTATATATGGACATCGCCAAGGCCCAATTGTCGTGCAAAAGCATCAACAAAGGCAGTGAAAGCCGGCTATGGCCTTATGCATCAATCTTTGGCTGCTGAAAACTCCGTTTTTTGCACGTCGCCCCAAGCACCACCCTCACCCAGCGGCCAATCCGCTGAAGACCGGACATCGCAGGGCCCGCCATTAGCTTACTTTTAGGCACACTCCGCAGGACGCAAGAAGCCCTCGCCGCACAAAGTGCGCAGCGAGGGCTTCTTGCATGTCCGAGGACGTGCCTAAAAGTAAGCTAATGGCGAGCCCGGACGACTACAGGGCTATCGATTACCCCGTGTTCTGTAGACCTGCCGAGACGCCGGTCACAGTCGAAAGAATCAGGCTCATGTACTCGGCCTTCTTCTCCTCGGCCATCTCGTCCTGGTTCATACGCACCTCGCGAAGGGCGCGGACCTGGGCGATGGACAGGGCGTCGACGTAGGGGTTACGCACGCGAACGGCACAGCCGAGCACGCGGCGGCGCTGCAGCGGCCACTCGTCACCGACGATGGCAAGGACCCACTTACGCGTGAGCTGCATCTCGGTGAAGACCTTCTCGGACAGATCCTGGCGATCGCCCAGGTGCAGATACATCTTGGCGATGCGCTGGTCGGTCTTGGCGATCGACATCTCGATGTTGTCGATAAAGGTGCGGAAGAACGGCCACTCCTGGTAGGCAGCCTTAAGCTGGTCAAGGTCGCCCAGCTGCTCGCAGGCGGTGCCCAGGCCGTACCAAGCGGCCAGATTGATGCGCGCCTGGCTCCAGCTGAAGATCCACGGAATGGTACGCAGGTCGTCGAGCGATTTGGCACCCAGGCCGCGCTTGGCGGGACGCGAGCCGATCGGCAGCAAACCGACCTCGGTCAGCGGCGTCACGGTCGAGAACCACGGTGTAAAGTCCTCGGTGTTCAGCAGGTCCAGATAGCGCTCGTGGCTTGCGGCGTTGAGCTTCTCGGCCATATCCCAGAACTTCTGCGTGGTCTCGGTGTTGGTCTTCTCGACACTCGGGGCCGACTGCAAAAGCGTTGCGGCGGCAACGGACTCAACATGGCGCTGAGCCAGCGTGCGGTTGCCGTAACGGGCAAAGATGACCTCGCCCTGCTCGGTGAGCTTAAAGAAGCAGTTGACCGAACCCTTGGGCTGCGCCAGCACGGCCTTGTTGGCCGGACCGCCGCCACGGCCCACGGCACCGCCGCGACCGTGCATGAGCACCAGGTCGATATCGTTCTTCTCGGCCCACTTGGCAATGCGCTCCTGCGCGGAGTGCAGGGCGAGCATGGCCGTGGTAGGACCGGCATCCTTGGAGGAGTCGGAGTAGCCCAGCATGACCTCCATGCGGCGGTTGGTCTGGGCAAGGCGCTTTTGCACCACGGGCAGCGTAAGCAACTGGTCGAGCACGTCGACGCAGCCCTCGAGGTCCTCGAGCTGCTCAAACAGCGGGATCACGTCGAGCTCGGGGACATCCTCCTCGTGTGCGAAGGACAGGTGGGCAAGCTCAAAGACGTCGGCCACATGCTGGGCACTCTTGGTGAACGAGATGATGTAGCGGTGCGCCATCTTCTTGCCGTAACGCTTTTGGATGGAGCCGATAGCGCGGAAGGTGTCGATGACCTCGCGCGTCATGGGCTGCAGGTCGCCATGGATACCGTTCTCGTGGATATCCTTGAGGGCGCGGGCATGCACCACGGAGTGCTGACGGAACTCCATCTCGACCATATGGAAGCCGAAGGACTCGACCTGCCAGATGATGGTCTGGACCGGGCCGTAGGCAGCACGGACGGCACCGCAGGCGGCCAGCGAGCGCTGGACGACGCGCAGGTCCTCCAGGAACTCATCGGCGCTGTGGTACATGGTGTCGGTGATGCGGCGCACGGTGGCGTTCAGGCGGTCGGCCATGACGAGCATGACGGCGCGATGCGGCTCGTGCTCGGAGATGAGCTCGGCGCGGGCCGTGTACTGGGCGCTCATCTCGACCTGATGGTTCCACAGGTTGATGAGCTCGGCCGACGGCTTGCTGTACTCGGCCTCGAGCGTCAGGTTGCGGCCGATGCGGCGGCACTTGTCCTCGAGCTTGAGCACCATATGGGTGAAGTACTTGGCGGCGACCTCACGGCTCACCTTGGCGGTGACGTTGGGGTTACCGTCGCGGTCGGAACCGATCCAGCTGCCGGGGTGGAAGAACGCCGGGCACAGCGGCGGCACGGTACCGGCCTTGTCGCCCAGCACCCAGTCGTCAAAACGACGATAGATAACGGGGATGACGTCGAACAGCGTGTTATCGAAGATGTCGATGATGGTATCGGCTTCCTCGACCGGCGTGGGCTTCTTGAGCGCGATGGGGCTCGTACGCACCAGGGCGTCGATCTCCTGCAGCATATGGCGCTCGTTCTCCACCAGGTCGGAGCCGCCCAGACGCGGACGCTCCTCCAGCAGGTTGGAGATACGGCGAATCTTGCCCTCGACGGCCTTGCGACGGGCCTCGGTGGGATGCGCGGTAAAGACGGGATGGAACTCAAGCTTGCCGAGCAGCTCGTTGGCGCCCTCGACGCCCAGCTCATTCACCAGCTGGTGATAGGCAACGGTGAGCTCGTTGGCGGGATCGACCTCGGTATCGGTCGACGCACCGGCCTCGCGCTCTCGCAGCTGCGCCACACGGTAGTTCTCCTCCGACAGGTTTGCCAGGTGGAAGAAGCTCGTAAAGGCGCGGACGATAACCTGCTGCTTATCGAGCGGCAGACTGTCGATCAGATCGACGACCTCACGGAATGCCACGGCGGTGGACTCGTCGGCGGTGGGCACGCCCTGCTCGTCGACGGCCTCGTCGGCAGCGCGGGTACCGGGGTTGCCGGCATTGGCCACAATCTCGGCCGACAGGATCTTGTCGAACAGGTCCGCGATCTCAGGATCATACTCGCTAAGCACACGACGCTCCAGGCGCAGGAACAGCGCCAGATTGTCGCGCAGCTCCTCGGGGATCTCGATCTCGGCGAGACGCTCCCTGGACTCGGCATTCGAGCCGATTCGGTTAACGAGGCGGTTGACCACGGCAGCGACGCGCGCCGCGGCTTCGGGTACAGACTGGTTGCTTAGGTTCTCAGCCACGTTTCCTCCCATTCCTCCTTCTATGCACGTAACATGCGGTATTCATTATAGGCACTTGAGAAATAGTTTCGACACTGATTGCGCTTTACCACACAAAAGTATTTTCTGCATTGCAAGGGTTTTTGCTCTAAATGGTCGTATTTCTCGGTGGACGGCATACACAAACGGGGGCATTCCGCATAAATGCGAAACACCCCCGTAACAATCGCTCGCAATGGACGAGACACTCAAGCGGGTCCGCAGCTCAAAAAGATGCGCTACAGGCGCTCGCGAACCGCCTCGACAACGTTGGCCAGATCGGCAAGGACCTCTTCATGGCTCTCCATGTCGCGCACCTTGACCTTGCCGGCGGCAAGCTCGTCGCCACCCAAGACCAGGATGAGCTTGGCGCCCACCTTATCGGCCTGCTTAAACTGGGCCTTGAGCGAACGGCCCTGATAGTCGGCCTCGGTCACGATGCCTGCGGCGCGAAGCTCCTGCGTAATGGCAAAGACGTTCTGGCGCAGCTCCTTGCCGGCGTTGGCGACATAGACGCACGGGACCTCATCGGCACCCAAATCGCTGCCAAAGGCCTGCAGGGCCAGCAGGGCGCGCTCAAAACCGACGGCAAAGCCGACGCCCGCCGTGGGCTTGCCACCCTCGAGCTCGACCAGGCCGTCGTAGCGGCCGCCGCCACCGATGGAGCCGACGCCGGCACCGGGAGCCTCGACCTCAAAGACGGTGCGGGTGTAGTAGTCCAGACCACGCACCAGGGTGGGATCCTCGACATACTCGATACCGGCGGCATCCAGATAGCGCTTGACCTGCTCGTAGTGCTCGCGGCACTCGTCGCACAGGTTGTCGCCCATCAGCGGCGCGTCGGCCATGATCTCGCGGCAGTGGTCGTTCTTGCAGTCGAAGGCACGCAGCGGGTTGAGTTCGGCGCGCTCGCGACACTCGTCGCACATCTCGTCGGCGTGATCGAGGATAAACTGCTTGACCTGCTCGCGGTAAGCCGGACGGCACTGGGCGTCACCCATCGAGTTGATGAGCAGACGGAGCTTGGAAAGGTCGAAGCCCAGGCGCTTGTAGAACTCCATGAGCATGATGATGCACTCGGCGTCTGCCGCCGGATCGGGAGCACCGAGCCACTCGATGCCCACCTGGTGGAACTGGCGCAGGCGGCCCTTCTGGGGACGCTCGCCGCGGAACATGGCCTCGGCGTAGTACGCCTTAAACGGCGTGGAGCCCTGAGGCACCAGGTTGTTCTCCACGACGGCGCGCACCACACCGGCCGTGCCCTCGGGACGAAGCGCCAGGCGCTGCTTGGGCTTGAGCTTGGTGTCGGTGCCCTCGGCAAAGACGCGCTCCAGGTTGGCGCCGCTAAAGACGCGGAACATCTCCTTGCGCACGACGTCGGTCGACTGGCCGATGCCGTGGACAAAGACGTCCACCTGCTCGATCGCGGGCGTCTCGATGGGCTTAAAGCCAAACGGCTCGAACACGCCGGCCGCAATCTGCTGCATCTTTTGCCAGGCGCGCATCTCGGCGCCGATAAGGTCGCGGGTTCCCTCCGCCTTCTGTGCCTGCATGGGCAAACACCTTTCTTTTGTATCGCGTCATAGGTAGTGGTCATTATACGGCACAAACATAAAACGCGGCGGCGCGTCTGACCGAACGAGGGTATGGGGACTCGTTCGGCCAGACGCGCCGCCGCGGTTTGTGATCCGTGGCCGCCTTGGAAACCGAATGATGGTACGAGCATCCATTCGGCTTCCAAGGCGGCCACGGACAGAACGGGGCGAACAGGAATAGGCGGCGACCCGCTACTCCCCTGCCACGCTTGCGCGCAGCTTGGCGGCGATGGGCTCGGATGCCAGCAAGAATACGAGCATGACCACTGAGCACACCAGGCACACGACCCAAGTGCTCGCAAAGGAGCCCGAGGCATCGAACAGCACGCCCGAGACGATGACACCCACGGTGCCACCGACCATCTCGAGCGAGGTGATGGTGCCCGTGACCTTGCCGAGGTCGGCCATACCGAACTGCTTGGACGCGGCGATAGTGGGCGTGATGGTGCCCATGCACGTTCCAACACCAAAGCTCACAGCGGCCACGATGGGACCAAGATCCGTCGTTGGGAAGCACAGTGCCACGCAGGCGATAATGCACGCAACGGAGCCAAGGATATTGCCAAAACGCAGGCCAAAGCGATCGTAGATCGCACCGAGCGAAATCTTGGCGATAACGACCGTGACCATGTAGGCCGAAAGCACGGTACCCGCCCACATGGGGTCGTGGCCGCCCGTGACGATCTTGGCGCCGTTGACGGTAACACTCGTCATGTTCGTAACCTGGTTGGGCAGGATGGCGCCATTAACCAGACCCATAAAGAGGAAAGCGACGACGAGCAGCCAAAATGCCGGGCTCTTCTTGATACGCGACCAACCCACGCTGACCTCGGGGGCCGTCTTCTCGTTTTTATCACCCGCGGTGGACGCAGATGGATCGCCCGGGTTCTCGCCGAGCGGCTTGAGGCCGATCTCGGAAGGCTTGGTGCGGAAGGAGTAGGCCGTGATGGGCAGTGCCGCCACAATGCAGACGGCAGCGAGCACCAGGAAGGCGGAACGCCAGCCCACGCTCACGATCAGCGAGCTCACGATCGGCGAGAGAATGGCGCCGCCAAAGCCTGAGCCCGAAAGCGCGATGGAAATGGCAAGACCACGCTTGGCGGTAAACCAGTTGGCGGTCACCAGACTAATGAGCAGACGGGTCGAGGCGACGGCAAAGCAGCCCGAGACGGCAAAGAGCACGTAGACCTGCCAAAGCTCGCCCACAAAGCTCATGCCCACGAGCACCGCCGAGGTGGCGATGACGGTAAGCGAACCCAAGACGCGGCCACTGACCTTATCGGCAACATGGCCGATGACGAGCGAACCCACAACGCTCACCACGGTGGAGATAGCATTGGAGATGTTGTACTGGGCAAGCGTGATCCCGAGGTCGCTAACGATGAGCGGCTGGAACAGGCTCATGCAGTTGACGAAGATCGTGTAGCACGTGGCCATGATCACAAAGCCAGAGGCCACCACGAGCCAACCGGGGAAGAACTTACGTTGCTGGGACATACTGCTCCTTTATAAACAAACGAATAGCCTACGCTGGGCGCCGGTAGTGCCCAAGATTGCCTTGAAAGACAAGGGCATAGGCCTTATGGCCATGCCCGCAGGCTTGAAAGGCAAGGTTGGGTGCTACCGGTGGTCGGCGATGTAGCCCAGGGCGACGGCGGCATAGGCCGCGGCGCCGAGGGGAAGCTCGGCATCGTTAAAGCGCGCCTTGGGATGATGCTGGGCAAAATGCTCGTCCGTATCGGTCACGGCTGCGCCTACGGTAAAGTACGCACTCGGGATCTCGCTCGAAATGAGCGCGAAATCCTCGCTTGCCATGGCGTGGAACAACGGCAGGAATGCGGCCTTGGGCAGCACCGCGCCCACATAGCCAAGCGAGGCCTGGGTCATATCGTCGTCGAGCACGAGCGGCGGAACGTCCGAGAGCGTCTCGATGGTCGCCGGCGTGCGATACGTTGCCGCCACACCGTTGACGACCTCGGCGATACGCTCCTTGAGGTG
>CAKUHM010000046.1 GCA_934655835.1 uncultured Collinsella sp.
ACACATTTCGCGAGCGTATCACCGCGTTCCGTTTTGTTCGCGCTGGGTACAAGGCAGGTAGCTGTGCAAACTGGCCGTGCACCCGCCTGCGGCGCTCGGCCTGCGAGATTAAGGATACGGTATGGGAAAGAAACTCGATAAGAAGGCCAAGGCCGCCGTGGCAAAGGCTGCCAAGGGCGTCAAGGCTGCTAAAGTCGACAAGGCCGTCAAAAAGTTCCGCAAACTCGAGGGCAAGCTGTGGACTCGCGAGTACTTGCTCAAGATTGCCGAGTTCGATGGAGCGACGATTGCTCCCGCCAACGGCGCCGCGGCCCGCGCCGATGCTATGGGCACCCTTGCTGGCGAGCATCACAAGCTGCTGACCAGCAAAAAGTCCGTTGAGCTCGTGCGCTCACTGGCACACGAGACGGTTGTGGGCGGCAAGATCGACGACCCGCAGCTGCTCGACGAGATCCGCGTGCTCGGCCGCGACCAGCGCGAGGCAAGCGCCATCCCCACCGAGGAGGCCGAGGCCTGGACCAGGCTCACCTGCGAGGCAGACGCCGTGTGGCACAAGGCAAAGGCGGCCAATGACTGGACGAGTTTTGAGCCCTATGTGGATAGAATCGTCGCCCAGCTTAAGCATCAAGCCGAGCTCATGGACCCCAAGCGCGACCCATACGACGTTTGGCTCGACCAGTACGAGCGCGGCCTTTCCGCCAAGAGCTTCGATGCGTTTTGCGATGAGGTCAAGGCCACGGTCGTGCCGCTCGTGCACGCCATCGGCGAGCGCGGCCAGCAGCCGGCTGCCGACTTTTTGCACGCCCATGTGCCCGAGGCTGCCCAGCGCGCCATGAGCTTTGACCTTATGAAGCTCGTCGGCCTGAACCTGGACGACACCACGCTTGCCTTTACCGAGCACCCGTTTAGCGAGGGCTTTGCCGTGGGTGACGCGCGCATCGCGACACACATCTACGAGGACGATTGCATCTCCAACGTCTACAGCATCATCCACGAGGCGGGGCACACCATGTACGAGCTGGGCGTGAACCCCGCCTATGCGCGCACGTGCCTGGAGGGTGGCACCTCCATGGGCATCCACGAGAGCCAGAGCCGCTTTTTCGAGAACACCGTGGGTCGCAGCCGCGCCTTTATGGGGCCGCTGCTCGAGGTACTGCGCCGCCACGCACCCGAGGTCTACGGCGACGTCGACGAGGACACGCTCTACCGCGCCGTGAACATCGCACAGCCTTCGCTGATCCGCACCGAGGCCGACGAGCTCACCTACCCGCTGCATATTATGGTGCGCTACCAGATCGAGCGCATGCTGTTTGCCGGCGAGGCCACAGCCAAGGATATCCCCGCGCTTTGGAATCGCTTCATGGATGAGTACCTGGGCATTCCGGCTCCCGACGACACGCGTGGTTGCCTGCAGGATACGCACTGGAGCGGCGGCTCGTTTGGCTACTTCCCCACCTATGCACTGGGCAGCGCCTACGACGCCATGTTCGTGCCGGCCATGTGCCGCGACGGCGTCGACCTTACCGGCGCCTGCGCGAGCGGCGACCTGGCACCCGTCCGCGCGTGGCTGGGCGAGCACATTTGGCAGTGGGGCCGTGCCAAGGACGCGCCGGAACTCATCAAGGGTGCCTGCGGCATGGATTTTGACGCCCGCTACTACTGCAGCTACCTGCAGGACAAGTTCACCACGCTGTACGAGCTGTAAAGCTTAGACAACACGCAACGCAAAGGGGTGCCGCAGGATCTATCCCGCGGCGCCCCTTTTTCATCTAAACCAGAGACCCGGCACTTGGGGACGTTCCTTTTATGCCGGCACTTTAGGAACGTCCCCAAGTGCCGGGTAAGCGAGCAAGGTGACGTGAAAAGAAAGGACGCTGACCTTCTGGTCGCGCCCTTGAAATTGAACGTCAGATTGCCGCTTGGGGCCGCTTGCAACGTCGAGCAGTTGCGCGGTTTGGTAAAACCGCGCAACTACAGAGCCTCGAGTGCGTTGGCGATGCGCTTCATGGCGGCATCGGCGGATGCTTGGTCCGGCGCCTCGGCCAGCACGCGGATAACCGACTCGGTTCCGCTCTTGCGTACGAGCACGCGGCCCTCGCCTGCCAGCGCAGCCTCGGCCTCGGCGATGGCGTTCTGCACGCCCATGTTCTCGAGCGCGGCGTCCTTATCCGCTACGCGCACGGCAACCTGCGCCTGCGGCAGCAGCTTGCACGGAGCCGTGAGCTGCGAGAGCGTCTCGCGCTCGGCACGAATCACTTCCATCACGCGCAGCGAAGTCATGATGCCGTCGCCCGTGCGCTCGATATCGCCAAAGATCGTATGGCCCGTCTGCTCGCCGCCCAGGCTGTAGCCGCCCTCGCGCATCTTGGCGTATACGTGACGGTCGCCCACGCCGCTGGTCACGGCACTCAGGCCGGCAAGCTCCAGCGACTTGATCAGGCCAAAGTTGCTGGCGATGGTCGGCACCACGGTACCGCCCGAAAGACGGCCGTGCTTGTTCAAATACACGCCGCACACGTACAGAATCTGGTCGCCGTCGACCACGCGACCGCGCTCGTCCACGGCCAGGCAGCGGTCGGCATCGCCATCGTAGGCAAAGCCCACGTCCAGGCCCTGCTCCACCACGTGGCGCTGCAGGCGCTCCATATGCGTGGAGCCGCAGTCGACGTTGATGTTAAAACCATCAGGCGCGGCATTGATCACGCGCACATCGGCGCCCAGCGCGTCGAACAC
This sequence comes from uncultured Collinsella sp., assembly GCA_934655835.1. Next base: position 2,734 of record CAKUHM010000046.1, read on the forward strand.
CGGCTTGGCGACCGAGGACGCCGAGCCGTTGGCGCAGTCCAGGCCAATCTTGACGCCCTGCAGCGAAAAGTTCGCGCTCGCGATGAGCGAGGCGATGTAGCGGTTGCGGCCCTGCATGTAGTCCACCGTGGCGCCAATGTGGTTGCCCGTGGCCAGCGGTACCTCGCTCTTGCCATCGATGTAGTCCTCGATGAGCTCCAGCACGTCCTCGTCCATCTTAAAGCCGTCGCTGTTGACGAGCTTGATACCGTTATCGCAAAACGGGTTGTGGCTCGCGCTGATCATGATGCCACAGTCGAAGCAGCCCTCGACCGTCTGATGCGCCACGCCCGGCGTCGGGATCACGTGCAGCATGTAGGCGTCCGCGCCGCTCGCGACCAGGCCACTCACCAGCGCCGCCTCGAACATATAGCTGGATCGACGCGTGTCCTTACCTACGATGACGCGTGCCTTGCGCTCGCGATTGGCGCCGTAATACCAGCCCACAAAACGACCGATCTTATAGGCGTGCTCTACCGTCAGCCCAACGTTGGCCTCGCCGCGAAAGCCGTCGGTGCCAAAGTACTTCATGCGCTCTCCTTATAAAAATGGGGCGAACAGATTATCCGTCCGCCCCAAAATGGTACTCGATTATCTGAACTACCAGAAAAACCCTACGCCGAAGCGCTGTCGCGAGCCGCCTGGCACGTGGGGGTCTGGCGCAGCGCAAGTGGCTTGTCTCCCGCCTCGGCCGACGTGGTCAGCGTATAGGCGATCGTCGTCGTCTCACCCGCGTGCAAGTCAACGGTTCCCGAATAGAAGGGAATGCCATGCCACGTGGCAGCGCCAAGCCCAAACTGGGTGCCCTCGACGGTAAGGTCCGAGATGTTGCCACCCGTCGGGGCGAACAGCGAGACATTCAGGCGCTCGTCATCACGCGCGGCATCGGGTGCGCTCGCTGCAACGTAGTCGGGCAGCTTGCCGGCCTCTTCCTGCGTCATGATGTTCGTCAGGGTGACGGTGATGCGATAGGAGCACGTGCCGTCGCCGTTCTTCACGCCCTGACCAATCTGCGTATCGGCGTTCAGATACCAGTCGAGCTTGGAGAAGCTCAGGTTGTTAAAGTAAACACCGGCAACGGGATCCTCGCTCGGGTCGTCCGGATCGGGCAGCGAGGCGTCGATGTTCATTTCCTTGATAGCGTTCTGCTCGTCGTCGTTTTTCATCCACGCGATCAGGCGGCCCTCTTCGGCGCCGCGCTCAACGGCGCTGACGAGCTTCGTAACGTCGACGTCACCGATGCCACCAAGAATCTTGTCGAAGGCGGCGCTGGCAACAGCCGCAAAGATGCCGTCCGATTCCTCGACCGGATAGTTCCAATACACATCGTGCATGAGAACCTTCGCCGCGTTGGTACCGTCGACGACCGTACCATCGGGCAGCGAGACATTACCGACAAGGCCCAGCAGGTACTGCAAGAACACAGGATCGATGCCGACGACGCCATCAACGTCCTGCCCATATTGGGACTTCCACAGCGCGGCGACACGCTGCGAGTTGCGGGGCCAATCGGGCGAATAGGTATTGCCCGAGTTGTACAGGTTACTGTGGTTGCCGAACAGCGCCTCATCCTCTTCGTCGACGCTCTCGACCGCCTCATCCTCGCTGAGTCCAATGCGGGGAACAAACTCGCCAATCGACATCTGGCCGTCGGTGACCGAAATCAGGCCCTGCGAACCGCCAAAGCCGCCGCAGGCACGAATCTCGACGTTGTTCATGGCGTACACAAGGTAGTTACGCGTCTGGCCGTTGGCGCCGAGCATCTGGGGAAGGACGGGGGCGACCTTCTCCGCCGCGTCAACCGCGCCGTTGAGGGTAGCAAAGCCGTCCTTGGCCTTATCAACCAGCTCGGTCACCTGAGAAATATGCGTATCGCCAATACCCTGGATCTTCTCGTTGGCGCTCTTGAACACCTTCGAGCTGCTGGAAAGCGAATCAGCGACCGCCTGCAGCGCAGACACGTTAATCATGCCGTCCTGGAACAGCTTGCCGGGCGTGGCCTGCGAAAGGTTGTCGGCCATGGGAACCAGTGCATTGCTCGAAACATCGGACAGGGCGTCGATCATGGTACGGGTCGCGTTGATGTCGCTGCCGTACACCGGAATAAACGAAGCCGCCGTCCACAGCGGGCTCGAGGTCTCCGCCTTCATGCTATTGCAGAGCTCGTCGATCTTCTTAGCATCGTCGGGCAGCGTCGAAAAATCGCCCGACGTGACCTTATCCTTAAGGCCGCCGACAATCTCGACAGCCTCCTTCGCTTCGCCCTTTACGGTCTTTGCCGAGTTGAGCAGCATAAAGCCACTCGCACCAAGCGCAACGAGAAGCACCGCGACAACGGCGGCGACAACGGCGCCAACATGGCGCTTCTTGCGCTCGCCCTTGCGATGACGATGACGGACCAGACCGTCCGAGGTTGAACTCGACGAAGCGTCGTTGCCGTAGTTCAGGCCAAAATCGTAATAATCTTCCTTGGAACCGGAGCCCTTAAACTCGGCACCGTTATCTTCCAAACGGGCGAACGTGCCGGTCTCAGAGGCACCCGTATAGATCGTACCAAGGTTGCCCGTAAGCCCCGCGCCACCGGCAGAGGGGGTATTGTTGGCGGCATTGCCGGCATTAATGCTGCCGGCGGCATTCGCGGCGTTGGCAGTGCCTGCGGTGTTCGCAGGTGTCGAAGGAGCCCCGCTCGGCTGCGATGTGGGGGTCGCACCGCCCGCAAAGACATTCCCTTTTGCTCGACCGGTCTTTTTGGCCTTCTGAGACTGCTCATACAGAGCGGTAAACATCGCCGTCTCGCCCGGGGACGTGCGCTTACCGGCACTGTTCTGACCAGCTCCGCTCGGCATGCCGGCTTTTCCAGTCCCGTTCGAACGCGGCGGAACCGCAGGACGGCCGCTGTCGCTGCCCTTAAAGTGATTACCAGCCATAAAGAAATCCTCGCAATTGAGTCGCAATGAAAAAGTCCATAACGTTACTATTTTATGGCATTTTGGGCATCGACAGCTAAACTCCAGACACGGACATCAATTGGCGAAAATGCGGCACAACACCTTTTCCGTCTTGGCGGCGGCGCCAGCTACACCGTAAGGAACATCATCACGATGATCGTGGCAAAGCCGATAAGGTCGGTCGGCAAAAACACCGTGCCCAGCATAACGGCGCTGGTGATGGTCGCCGAAACCGGCTCCACAGTTCCGATGAGACTCGCACGCACCGAGCCGATATCCTTAACGCCCTGCATATAGAGCATGTAAGCAAAAAACGAGCCGATAACCACGAACACCGCGAGCGCCTCGACGCCGGCAGCGTCGAGCGCCGGCATATGCGCCCAGGGCTGCACGAAGGCACACGAGACCACGCCCGCCGTGAGCATTGCCGAGCCCGTGACGATGGGGCTGCCGTATTCGGGCAGGATCTTGGCGGGAATCACCGCCATACACGTGGCGCTGACCGCACACATAAGACCTGCTGCCAGGCCAAGCGGCGAGATATTCAGGCTGGTAGGGTCGCCGCCGGTAGCGATCAAAAACGTACCGCCCAGAGCCAGGCCAATGCCGATAACCTCGCGCGGACGCGGCATACGGCGATCGATGACGCAGGTGTATCCCATGATGATGACCAGCTGCAGGCATTGGAGCACCGTCGCGGTTCCGGCGTTGGTCAGGCGCACGGCCGAAAGATAGCAAAACTGATTGAACAGCAAGCCAAAGGCGGTAAAGAGCAGCAGCTGCTTGCGGTCGGCAGGCGTGGTCCACAGCTTGACCAGGCGCGCACGATCGCGCGCGACGACCACGACCATAAACAGCAGGCCGGCGAGAATTTGACGCACGCTCATAAGCCACAAGGTGTCGACGTGGTAGGTATCGAACAGAAAGCTCGCGCTGGTGCCCGAGAAGCCCCAAAACGAACCGCCCACCAGCGTAGCCAAGACACCCGTGATCATCTTGCGCGTCGAAGCGCTATTCAGGCGCTCGCGCCAAGCGCGGCGGGTGCTACGGCTGAGCTCATCGGTGCCCTCGGGCACATCAATGTTCGATATATCAGTCATCGGCACCGAAGCCCCTGCGCCTTCGACCTGCTCGACACGCTCTTTGCTCATTCCACTCCCTCGAAACAGCCTGGAAACAATTCGGCTTACCTTACCACGGCGAAGGCACCAGCTAGAGGCTTGTCCGCTTATCGGTAGGACAATTCCGCAGGCGTCTTTCCATAGCTCGATACCGCAATGGCCTTGCATTATGCGACAGCAAAATCGCGGCAGCAGGCTCTTGTGAAATGGATGCGACAAAGCCCCCGAATTCCACAATGTAAGCGATTTTTAAAAATGTTCTTGCCACCGAGTTCAGGCTCCGTTATATTATCCCTTGCGCGCTTGCGCACCCTTGATCGGGCGTTTAGCTCAGGGGGAGAGCGCTTCCCTGACACGGAAGAGGTCAGAAGTTCAAATCTTCTAACGCCCACCAAATGTTCGCAGCTCAGAGGCTATGTCCTCTGGGCTGTTTTGTTTTATGTCGCTAAATCCGCTGGCAGTTCCAACCGTCATCGCAACGCAACATCAATTCACCTGACGAATGGCAGCCAAACATATTCAATACCCCAACATCAACAATAGCCAGGCACAAAACTGCGCCGCAAGCTGCTCCAACCGCCCAACTGGCCAAAAGCCGACCATCTACTTGCCGATCTATCCATCGGCATAACCAATCAGTCCGCACCGCAACTTCTCAGCAAAACGCCGCGATGTCTGCGCCCTGCGGTATCCTTGAGCCACTTGCACCTGCAGCACCAAGGAGCCGCCATGCGCACCGAGCTCGATGTTCCCTTTTCGCACAAAGAAGAAGCCAAGGCACTGGGCGCCAAATGGGACCGGACAAAGAAGATCTGGTATGTACCCAGCGGCATCAACCCCGAGCCCTTTGCCGAGTGGCTGCCCGGCGTTGACCGATCCGACCCCTCAGCGCCGTATATATATCTAGTACTGGGCAAGCGCGAGTGCTGGAAGTGTCACAAAGAGACCTCGGTCGCGGCCTTCGGCATTCCCTATCGAACCGATAACGACGAGAGCATCGCCATCGCGCACGCGCCCAACGAAGCCGGGCACATTGCCATCGACACGGCCAGCGCCAACGCACTCGCCATCGTGCCCACTCTTGGCTGCGTGCCGGGCGAGATCCGCGACTATCTTTCTAAGCGCTGTGGCTACAAGCCCGTAGGCGCGCGAGCCTCCAAAGCCCCATCGCTCGGCAACACGTGCACCAGTTGCGGCGCGCTGCAAGGCAGCCGCTATCTGTTCGAAGAACCCACGTCCCCGTTTGCCCTCACTGCCATCAACAAGCTACCGGCACTGGAGTTTGTGCGTGCCGAAGTTGCCGGCGTCTTTGGCATCCCAGCCACGCGTACCAATTTTGACCAGGCGCTCTTTACCTGGGCACGCGACCATCACGCCGAGTTCCACAAGCAGCTCGGTGAGGGGATTTATTTGTAGAGACGGAGAGGCCTTCACAGCCAGCTCCTCCACATCACCTATCCCTCGTCGCCGGCGTCGTACACGATATCGAGGCCACAAACAAGGCATTTCTCCGGATACACCGGCATATGAACGCCTGTCCGTTTTCTCACTTCGTCGCTGAGCCTGTCGCACGCATCGATGAACCGAATGTCGAGACACGGTATTTGCGAGCCGCAGCAAGGGCAGGCGACAGCAAACGACCCGCAATCAACCTCTACGCTCGGAAACATATTGTTGTCGATAAGGGCACGCGGCAGTTTTCCGTACTTCCCCATCGCAATATCGCCTCGCCAGCTCACGCTCGCTCCCCTCTCGCTATACAAATCAGGAAGAGCATGCACCAGCAGGCGTGCGCGAGATTGCATCGCCGCGCGATCCGATCAAACAACACGATCGTAAAAGACCGCCAAAGCCAAATTTCATCGTCGGTCGCACCCTGTCCGGCAAACTCAATATCGACGGGTATGTGCTTCAGATAACTCATGTCGGGCGCAAAACGAGGGTCCGGTCCGCCTTTATGAACAGGACCGTGCAGAACAAACCATCCGTTTTCGGGCTCGAACCGCTCAACAAACGCAAGGCCGAGCACCTTATAGCCCACCTCGGTTGCAAATATGACTCCGACTGGGACGCCACATTCCATGCAGTTGAGCATTTTACGGTTGTAATTCTGGTCTCGAAAACCAACGGTACCCGGCGCTTGAACCGAGTACTTAATGACCCACGTGCCATCGTCCAAATAGAGCGGAGGCACATTGTTGATGCTCTCGGTTTGCCGCTGGCGCACTTGTACCCCGCTACTCCACTCCCCTGTATACTGGTGTAGCACGTGTTTCATCCGGACTTGTTGGGCCGGATTGTTCATGGGAGGGTCTTATGGCTGCTTCGAATCCGCCTAAGGGGAGCGTTTCT
>CAKUHM010000047.1 GCA_934655835.1 uncultured Collinsella sp.
GAGGAATTCGCATGCCTTATTACTATGGATACGGCTTTGGTATCGACCCGCTGTACCTGCTGGTTGTTCTTATTTGTACGGTGCTCGGTCTTGCCGCGCAGAGCTATATCAACTCGACGTACAAGACGTGGTCCAAGGTGCGCTCGGACGGCGATACGGGCGCTGTGGTTGCTCGCCGCATGCTCGATGCCAACGGTTGCAACGCCGTGGGCATCAAGGGCGTTGCCGGCGAGCTCACCGACCACTACAACCCGCAGGACAACAACCTGTATCTGTCTGACGCTAACCGTTCGGGCGGGTCGGTCGCAAGCGTTGCCGTCGCCTGCCACGAGGCGGGCCATGCCGCCCAGCGTCAAAGCGGTTACGCCATGATGAAGGTGCGCAGCGCCCTCGTGCCGGTCGTCAACTTTACCCAGAATACCTGGACGATCGTGCTGCTCATGGGCTTGTTTATGAACATTGCCGGGCTCACGACCCTCGCGCTGGTCTTCTTCTCGTTTAGCGTGCTGTTCCAGCTGGTTACGCTGCCGGTCGAGATCGATGCCAGCCGCCGCGCTGTGGCCTACATTGAGCAGTCGGGAATGAGCTCCAAGCAGGTCAACGGTGCCAAGAAGGTGCTGACGGCAGCCGCGCTTACCTATGTGGCAGCCGCGCTTACCTCGATCATTCAGCTGCTCTACCTTATGGCTCGTTACAACAGAAACTCCAACCGATAACAAATTGGCTCGATGGGCGCCGCGGGGATCTGTGTCCCCGCGGCGCTGTACTATGTGTTGGACTTGAATTTGCACAGGGCCGGAGTCCTGTCGCATGATGACGAAAGGAGGCTGCGTGGCAGGCTGGAATCTAACCGGCAATGCCGTTTCCGCCGAGTTCGACGGGGCGGACGAACAGGAGCGCAAAGAGCTCAGCGTGAGCCAGGCGGTGGAGATCGCCGCCGGCGCGCTCGATGCCATTCCGCAGCTGAGCGTTCTGGGCGAGGTCACGGGTTTCCGTGGCCCCAATGCCCGAAGCGGGCACTGCTACTTCCAGATCAAGGACGACTCGGCCGCCGTCGACTGCATCATCTGGAAGGGCGCCTATCTTAAGCGCACCTTCGATCTGCGCGACGGTATGCAGGTGAGCTTTAAGGGCAGCTTCAATCTTTATAAGCCCACGGGCCGTATGAGCTTTGTCGCCCGTTCGTTCTCGCTGGCGGGGGAGGGCCTGCTGCGTCAACAGGTGGCACAGTTGGCCGAGAAGCTGCGCCGCGAGGGGCTGATGGACGAGTCCCGCAAGCGTCGCATTCCGGTGTTTTGCTCGCGCGTGGCGGTCGTCACCTCGCTTTCGGGTGCCGTGATCGACGACGTCAAACGTACGCTGCGCCGTCGCAACCCACTTGTCGAGCTTGTTTGCGTGGGTGCCAAGGTCCAAGGCGAGGGTGCGCCGGCGGAGCTCATCGAAGGCTTGCACCGCGCCGCTTCCATTACGCCCGCGCCCGACTGCATTTTGCTCGTGCGCGGCGGCGGTTCCTTCGAGGACCTCATGACTTTTAATGACGAGGAGCTCGCCCGTGCGGTGGCAGCCTGCCCTGTGCCTGTAGTGACAGGTATTGGCCACGAGCCCGATACCTCGATCTGCGACATGGTGAGCGACCGTCGCGCCTCCACGCCCACGGCGGCGGCAGAATCGGTGGCGCCGGCCATGACAGAGCTGGCCGACGTGCTCGAGACGCGCCATCAACGTCTGGGCGCCGCGATGGCATCGATGATCGGGTCGGATCAGGTCGATCTGGAGATGCTCGATCAGCGTGGTCGTCGTGCCTGGGACACCTATACGGCTCGTCTGGGTGATGCGCTCGATGCGGCTGCATGCCGTCCGTGCCTCAACGACCCGACGTTTATGGTCGAGCGTCGTGAGTCAGAGCTTGCTTTGACGGCCGACCGTCTGTCCGGTGCCATTACGCGCTCGGTCGGGGCTTTCCGCTCCAACTTTGAGCGTCTGCCCGAGCGTCTGGTCGCAAGCACTTCGGGGCTTGATGGCAAACGTCATGCGCTCACGCTTGCGAGCTCCCGTCTAGAACACCAGGGGCGCACGATGCTCAGCAAGCCCGCCTCCGACTTGGGCCGCGCCGCTGCTTCGCTTGATGCATTATCGCCGCTCAAGGTGCTCGGCCGTGGCTATTCCATCGCGTACAGCGACGACGGCGTGGCTACGAGCGCCAAGGCGTTTAAGCCCGGTGACGCCATCCGTGTTCGCATGGCAGACGGCAACGTGGCGGCAACCGTCGATACGGTCGAGTAACCCGCGTTTCATAGCGATAAACCTTTAGGAAAGGAAACAGATATGGCAGAGAAGACCCCGGTCGAGCAGCTTACGTACAAGCAGGCCTCGCAGGAGCTGGAGCTCATTATCCGCAGCCTGGAGTCGGGCGACATGGAACTCGAGGAGTCGCTCGAGAGCTACACCCGCGGCGTCGAGCTCCTCAAGAGCCTGCGTACCCGCCTGGCCGATGCCGAGCAGAAGGTTTCGGTGCTCCTTAAGGATGTCGACGGCAACGACGTGCTCGCCGACGGCGAAGCCGCCAACACCGAGGACAACCTCTCGTTCTAACCATCCCACAGCTCACTTTGGGGTAGTCTTTTTGGGACGGGGCTTTTTTGACTACCTCTTGTCGGCTACCTTGCCGAGCGTCAGGCGCTGGCGAAAAGTAGTCAAAAAAGCCCCGTCCCAAAAAGACTACCCTGATCTCGTTAGGAACATCGGAGGTGGGCACGGCTTGTCTCTGAGTCCATTTTGGATGAATTGCTCAGATGTTATTGCTGCTCGTTTTCACTGGATTTGACCATTATTTCAAGCGTATGTAAGTATTCATCTTGATTATCAGATATGTACTCACTTACATACCAGAACTCTAGAAGTGGACCTGCTGCTGTGAGGTGATTCTGGGCCATGAACTCGTTCATCTCCCTCCATACTGCTGGTGTTATTTCTGCTGGGCCAGCAGTTGTTCTGCAGAGATAGTTGCCTTCCGGAAAAAACTCACATCCTTTATCTTCGCTTGATCCGAGCGAAAGCAATGTTTTCTTTGCCACTAAGCAGCCATCGGTGCTCATGTGCGATGGGTCAAGGATGAAGCATGGAACCGTGTGTATCGAGTCGATTTCCATCCCGAGTTCTTTCATGCGTTTAATGGTGGCGTAGGGAATTATGTCGCCGCTTAGCTCGTCTTCGCTTACGATGACATATCCTCGGGGTCCCTTATGAACCACCCTCGATTGCTTCTCCTCGCGCGCTCTTAACGACATGGATATATTTTGCATGCAATGCTCGATCTTTCGGCGCCGTTGCGATAGCTTTGCAATGGCTGCGTCGATGCTGTCAAGTTCGTTGCTGAACAGCTCAAAGCTTGTTTCGAGTGAATGGTTGTCTAGGAAAGACCTGATTTCGCTAAGCGTGTAATTCATGTTGAGCATTGACATGATGATGTTAAGCCTGCCGAAATCGTCCTTCCTGTATTCACGGTAGGCATTCGCTCCGCGCTTTGGGGCAACTAGACCAATTGACTCGTAATAGCGAAGGGTGTCTGCGCTTACGCCGTAGAGGCCGGCCGTCTGCTTGATATTAAGGGAAAACTCGCGTTCCATGTCACACCTTCCGACTGCCCTAGGGCCACTCAAAACCTTGGAGCTATTCTAATGTTTGTTACACCGTCATTGTCGGGCAAGCGGTCGTTTTGACGAGGTGAACGGTATTAAGCGCCTGGTTTCCAGTTGGTATTCCATTGAAACACGTCGTTGACCTTTGACTTTCTCCAAATTTTAAGATGGCTTCAAGCCAGCTAGCTTAAACCATATCGATCTAGCATCTTAATTGTGAGGAAGGACAAGCAATGAAGGTCAAGACTAGGACGGGCATAGTTTCGGGCAAGACGCTCGATAACGGGGTTGAAGCATTTTTGGGCATCCCCTATGCAAAGCAACCGGTAGGTGATCTTCGCTGGCGTGCCCCCGAGCGCCTTGACGATTCCGATGAGGAAATTGAATGCGTGGAATTCGGGCATTCTGCCAGGCAGTTTATCGATGAAGTCGAACTCGCTTCGCTTCATGAGCAGGGGGAGGATTGCCTGAGCCTTAACGTGTGGGTCAGGGGACACGAGCGCAAGAACCTTCCTGTCATGGTGTATATCCATGGAGGTGCCTACTTCTCAGGCGGATCTGCCGACCCGCTATATAACGGCTCCAATTTTGCGGCAGCGAAGGATGTCGTTATTGTTTCGATTAACTACCGTCTGAACTTGTTTGGGTCGCTGCTGCTCGATTGCCTGCCGGGCGGAGAGGACTACAAAGACGCCGGCTATCTTGCCATTCTTGATCAAATCCGTGCGCTCGAGTGGGTGCATGAGAATATTTCGGCCTTCGGCGGTGACCCCAATTGCGTCACGCTTTTCGGTGAGTCGGCAGGCTCTTCCAGCCAAGCTCTTCTATCCATTTTGCCAGAGGCAAATAAGTATTTCCAACGTGCGATTTTGGAGTCCGGCCCTATCCAGCTTTATAAGACCCGTGAGCGCGGCGAGCACTTTGCTCGGGAGTTCGCCGAAATCATGGGATGCAAAACCGCCCAAGATCTCTTGGCGAAGTCGGCAGACGAGCTCATTGAGGGCATGCAGGTGTGGTGCGATCGTCATACTTACGAAGTGTCGCTAATTTTCTCGCCGGTTTGCGACGGTACTTTCCTTCCTAAAAAGCCGATGAAGGCCTGGGCGGAGGGCGCAGCCAAGGATATCGATATCATGATTGGGTGTACCGAGGACGAGTTTACGTATTTCCATTTCTATTTCGATGACCTTCCCGGATTCTGGCACGGCCAATTCCCGATTCATTTTGATGATCAGATTGATATCGATTACTGGGAGCAAGCATATCGAAAGGCATGGCCTGAGCGCGATTTTGCCGAGAATTACACCAATTTTATGAACTCAACCGGTTTCTTTGTCGGCACCGACCTTATGGCTGAAGAGCAGTCGGCGTTTAAGCCCGTGTACAACTATTTGTTCCGTTATAAATCTCGTGTCGAGGGAATGGGTTCTTGCCACGCAATCGAGGTGCCGTTCGTTTTCAAGAATCTTGATACCGCGAGTGGTCTGATGTTTACGGGTGACAATCCTCCAGCGCATCTCGCGGATGAAATGAACGATGCGTGGTTCAGCTTTGCGAAGACGGGCAAACCGTTTGTTGAGGGCAAGGCACCATGGGACCCCTATACCGCTGAGAACCACATTCATATGGTAATTGACGAAAACGAGTGGAAGCCGGTGCATTCGCTGCATGCCAAAGAAGATTCGGTGTTCCGTCCTATGTACGAGGTACTACTCAACGATTAGTGAAAGAAACCGCAATGGAGTGGGCTAATTAGCCCCGTTGAATTCAGCTTGAACTATCCCTGCGTAAGGAGAAAGAAATGGCTCAAGAAGAAAAGCTATCGGGTTATCGGTGGATGATCTTATTCGTAGTTTGCCTCATTTGCTTCATGGCAAACTTCATGCAATATCAGGTTTCAGCATGGGGTGTCGTCGTGATGACGACTCTCGGCATCGATGCCGGTGGGCTTACCAATCTCATGTTGATGCCGATGCTCACCGCTGTGTTTTTGTCGATTCCTGCAGGATCTCTTGCTGATCGCTACGGCGTTAAGCTTGTCGTGTCAATTGGCATGGTGCTTTCTGCTGTAGGCGGCTTTCTGCGTTATTTCATGATTAATGACTTTACCGTGCAGATCGTTTCGATGTTTATGATCGGCTTTGGCATTGCGGCGCTCAATGCCAATCTGGCAAAGGTGCTGGGTTCCTGGTTTAAACAGCAGACCTCCCTTGCCGTGGGAGTTTTCTATGCTGCTTCATGTGTGTCCATCGTGATAGCCCAGGCATTCAGCACTTATTTTCCTACGCTTGACGTGTCTTATCTGGTCGCTGCTATTGCCGAAGCTGTAACTGCTGCGCTGTGGATCTTCTTTATGAGGAACGTCCCGGAGGGCGAGCCCATGCCCGAGCCCGAGCCGGTTATGAAGTACATTAAGATTGCCGCTAAGTCGCGCGGCGTTTGGTGCATTGCCTTGGCTTATGGTCTTACCCTCGCTTCAACCACGGCATATTGTGCAATTCTGCCGTCTGCGCTTGAGCTCGTTCGCGGCGTTGATACTGCCACCGCTGGATCTATGGCAGCAATTATTACAGTTGGTAGCTTCTTTGCTTGTTTTGCGGGACCGGCTGCCGTCCTCAAGCTCGGTAAGAATAAACCGTTTCTCATTGTAACCACGGTGATTGCCGCCGTTGTAATGGTTGCAAACTGGTTTTTGCCGCTTGGCACTGTCATGTGGGTTGCTCTCGTCCTCAATGGTTTTATGACCGCTCTTTCTGGCCCCATTATTCAGGCAATGACTCCTGATCTTCCTGAGATTGGCGCGAAATATGCCGGTAGCGCTGGTGGAATAATCGGTACTGTCGGCCTTCTCTGCTCCTATTTTGTTCCCGTTATTGTTTCGTCTATTTCTGGTGACAATTGGACGTTGAACTTTACGATCGAATCGATTCTTTTCCTTGCGAGCGTTTTGCCTATTGCGATGTTGCCCGAGACTGGTGCGGCGGCAAAAGCCGAGATGCCTGAGACTTCTGAATTATAATTAATCGGTGTTTTGCCTGGTCGCGACCTCCAGTTGATATGGGGGTCGCGACCATTTTTAATGTGAGGTTGGTGCAATGGATGGTGAAGCGTGCGAAGTTGCGCACAAAGTTGAGCAAAAGCGGGCTTCGAGTGGTTACCGCTGGTTAATATTGCTGTTGACGTGTGGTCTCTGTTTTTTGGGCAACTTCATGCAGTATCAGGTCGCTGCCTATGCCACGGTCATCATGCCTCAGATGAATATCGACCCTGTCGGATTCTCGTCTCTCTTTCTGGCGCCAATGCTCGCGGCGGTTTTCTTTAGTCTTCCGTTCGGATCACTTGGAGATAGGTTTGGGCCCAAAGTAGTGATACTTGGCGGGTTTTGCGTTTCCTTAGTTGGCGGCGCGATCAGAATAATCAGCCTATCGAACTTTCCTGCTCAACTTGTCTCGATGTTTTGCATTGGCGTGGGGATGGCGGCATTGACTGCCAATAATGCAAAGACGCTTGGACTTTGGTTTGCAGATAAGACGGATGTTGCGATGGGCATTTACTATGCGGCGACTTGCTTTGGCATCGCGGCGGCCCAGGCGTCATCGGCGTTTATGCCTTCCGTGCTAATGGGCTATACAGCTGCAGAAGGGTTGTTGGCCGTTCTGACTATCTTCTGGAGCATATTTGGTAGGAACGTGCAGAATGACTCACTTATTCCTGATGGCATTGAGCACGACCAAGCACTTTTGACTGCATTTCGCTCGCGCAACGTTTGGCTTTGCGCGATTTGCGCCGCTTTCTCACTTGCTGCCACGACCGCCTTTTCTGGTGTGCTGCCTCAGGCTCTTGAGCTTGTGCGAGGCACCGATGCCTCGACGGCCGGCGAAATGGCGGCGCTGACAACCGCTGCTGGGATTGTCGGTTGCTTGATTGCTCCGATTCTTTACGGCAAATGCCGCCTTACGCGACCGTATCTTGTGATTGTCGGGCTTCTTGGTTCCATTTCAATTGCGGTTGCGTGGTTTGCCTCGGGCTTAAAGTCCATGGGGGTATTGCTTGCGGTGTGCGGCATCGTTACGAGCATGATGGGTCCAGTTGTTCAGGCTCTGCCAGTCTCATTTGCAGAAATCGGCACTCGTTATGCTGGCAGCGCTGGCGGCATTATGGCCGAAGTTAGCCTTTTGGGCTCTTATATGCTTCCTATTGGGATTGCGGCTATTTCCGGTTCAGATTACGACAAACAAATGATGCTTATTACTCTGCTTTACGGTCTATCCGTCCTTCCGGTGTTGATCGTTCCCGAGGTCAAACGCTCAAAATAGGTGAGAGCATATGGATGGATGAAACCCTCTGGCCATTGCGATTGCCGAGGAATAGATTTCGCTCAATTGGGATCTTTGAAGTGGGCTAAACTGTTTTGGTGTTTCACTGAACAACATGACTTTTTGCGTTGTCACTAGAAAGGAACCAGCTATGTGTGATTGCATCTTCTGCAAAATCGCTAACCACGAGATCCCCTCGACCGTCGTTTACGAGGACGACCAGGTCATCGCGTTCGACGACCTTAACCCCCAGGCGCCGGTCCATACGCTCGTGATTCCCAAGAAGCACTACAGCGACATCGCCGACAACGTGCCCGCCGAGACCATGGGCGCCATGGCTCACGCCATCCAGGAGGTCGCCAAGGCCAAGGGTCTGGAGGACGGTTTCCGCGTCATCTCCAACAAGGGCGTCAACGCCGGCCAGACCGTCATGCACTTCCACATGCACGTCCTCGGCGGCAAAAACCTGGGCGAGAACCTCATCTGAGGGCGCCTGCGCCGCGCAATGAAGCGGAAGCTACGGCATCGATAACTTATATATCAACGCAATAAACCCGAGCGCGAGGGCGTTTGGGTTTATTATTGAAGCGTATGTAACCTGGCGGCGCCACACCGCCTGTTAGTAGGGAGACACATGAACGTTCTGGTCGTCAACGCAGGATCTTCGACCCTTAAGTATCAGGTCATCGATACCAAGTCCCACAAGGTGTCCGCAAAGGGCTCCTGCGAGCGCGTCTGCTTTACCGGCGGTACCTTCACCCACGCTGCCAACGGCTCCAAGAAGGTGACCGAGAACATCGAGTTCCCCGACCACAAGGTCGCCATCGAGGTCGTCCTGAAGGACCTCGAGGCCAACGGCGTCAAGATCGAGGGCATCGGCCACCGCATCGTTCAGGGCGGTTGGTACTTTGGCGATTCCTCCCTCGTCGACGAGGACGTTCTTGCCAAGATCCGCGAGGTCGCCCCGCTCGCCCCGCTGCACAACAACCCCGAGGCCAACGTTATCGAGTTCTGCCTGGAGCAGTATCCCGACCTGCCCAACGTCACGGTTTACGACACCGCTTTCCACTTCAACATGCCCGAGGTCGCCAAGACCTACGCCCTGCCCAAGGACGTCTGCGACAAGCTGCACATCCGTAAGTACGGCGCCCACGGCACCAGCTACCGCTACATCTCCAAGAAGGTTGCCGAGATGACCAACGGCGAGGCTCGCAAGGTCGTCGTGT